>JAISYB010000139.1 GCA_031270215.1 Streptococcaceae bacterium
ATCCCAACGCCAGAACGTGATACTGAAAAACCATTATTGATGCCAGTCGAAGATGTCTTCTCGATTACTGGTCGTGGTACAGTTGCCTCAGGACGTATCGACCGTGGTCAAGTTAAGACAAATGATGAAATCGAAATCGTTGGTATTACACCTGAAACACTTAAAGCTGTTGTTACCGGTATCGAAATGTTCCGTAAGACATTGGATTACGGTGAAGCTGGAGATAACGTAGGTATCCTATTGCGTGGTATCCAACGTGACCAAGTACAACGTGGTCAAGTTATTGCAAAACCAGGTTCAATCACGCCACATACTAAATTCAAGGGCGAAATCTATGTATTGTCTAAAGAAGAAGGTGGACGTCATACACCATTCTTCACAAACTACCGTCCTCAGTTCTACTTCCGTACAACTGACGTAACTGGTAATATTCTTTTACCAGCTGACGTTGAAATGGTAATGCCAGGTGATAACGTGACTATCGACGTTGAGTTGATTCACCCAATCGCTGTTGAACAAGGTACTACTTTCTCTATTCGTGAAGGTGGACGTACTGTTGGTTCAGGTATCGTTACTGAAATCGAAGCATAATTCATTTTAGAATTTCATATTAAGTCGTTTGGTTTATCCAAACGGCTTTTTTTGAGTAGAAATGGCTTTATACAAGTGCAAATGTTGCCTGAATCTGCTATACTTTTCTATGCGAGGTGAGAGAATGGTTAAGCAAAAAAAGCGTCGTACGAGGCGAAAAACGAAGAAAGAGCTCGTGCGAAAAGCGAAGATCAGACGTCAGATTATTTTAATTATCAATATTTTTTTATTGCTTGCGGGCATTTTTAAAGTTGGATTTGTAGGAATATTAATCAATAATTTACTGCGTTTTTTTGTAGGAGAAAGCGCATTTGTTTTAGGTGTGAGCTTGATTTTGATTTCAGCTTTGGCATTGTTCAAACGCACCTCCCTGCTCAAAAAACATCTACGAGCTTGTCAGGGGCTACTTCTTATCTACCTTTCAGTACTTTTGTTGCTGCATACATCAGTGTTTTCAAGTATTCTAAATAAATATCCTAATGCGCTATCGGCGACCCTGACTTTTTGGTGGCATGATTTTTCGAGTTTTCAAATTGCTCATCGTTTAGGTGGCGGAATCATTGGTGCAGGATTATTTTTTGCTATTCATTTTTTGTTTGCCAATATCGGCTGCTATGTAGCAATATTTTTGGGGATATTGATTGGTTTATTTCTAGCGCTACCTATCACGATTGCTGATATTAGTGAATGGTTTGAGCAAAGAGCTGCACGTCCTAAGAAGGTCAAGCGTGAAAAAATACCGCCTTTAGAGGTAGCTACGCCAACAGTAAATGATGAGAGCTCTGAGATAGTTGAATATCCAGCGCCAGTAGAAGATAATCCTACTGTAGAAATTGATGAGGAAACTGGGGAAATTCAGTTTCCGGAATTTTTAGCTGACGCTGATGATATAGACTATGAGCTGCCATCGGTTAGCTTACTTAAGAATTTGCCTAAGCAAAATCAAACGGGTGAAGCAAGTCGTGCTAAGGGGCGTGAGCAGGTCTTATTGGACACCTTTGCAGCATTTCACATTGATGGCATAAAAATCGTTGATACGAAGATTGGACCGTCCTTAACGCAGTATGAATTGAAGCTGCCGCCTGGCATGCGTGTCAATCGGTTTGAAAATTTAGCCAAGGATTTAGCCTTGGCATTGGGAACGAATGATGTCCGAATTGAAGCACCAATTCCCGGCAAGAGTTTGGTCGGACTGGAAATTCCCAATCAAACGATGATGACTGTTTCCTTTAGAGAGGTTGCAGAGGCGACACTATTTAGCCCAAATCTCCTTGAAGTGCCGCTTGGTCGTGATATTGAAGGCAATGTCCGAAGCTTTGATTTAACACGGATGCCGCATTTACTGATAGCAGGCTCAACTGGTTCAGGGAAGTCTGTTGCGATTAACGGTATTATTACCAGCATTTTGATGAAAGCAAGACCTAATCAGGTTAAGTTCATGATGGTTGATCCGAAAATGGTTGAGCTGTCAGTTTATAATGATATTCCCCACTTACTAACGCCAGTTGTGACAAATCCGAAAAAGGCAGCACGTGCTTTGCAGAAGGTTGTCGAGGAAATGGAGAGGCGCTATGAGCTATTTAGTCAGCTTTGTGTGCGTAATCTCAATGGTTATCATGAGAAAAAACTCGAATTACAAGGGCAAGATGAGATATTGGAAACTTTGCCGTTAATTGTAGTAATTGTTGATGAGCTTGCTGACTTGATGATGGTTGCTAGCAAGGAGGTTGAGGATGCGATTATTCGCCTGGGGCAAAAGGCGAGGGCTGCCGGTATCCACATGATTCTAGCGACTCAGCGACCATCAACGGATGTTATTTCAGGTCTAATCAAGGCGAATGTTCCAAGTCGTATGGCATTTGCTGTTTCTAGCGGCATAGATTCTCGGACGATTTTAGATATGAATGGTGCCGAAAAGTTGCTTGGTCGAGGAGATATGTTGTTTAAGCCAATCGATAAAAACCACCCTGTCAGGATTCAAGGTGCATTCTTATCCGACGCAGAAGTTGAAAATATCGTGAATTTTATTAAGGCACAAAGCAGCTCGGACTACGTTGCGCATTTTGAACCAGAGGAGATTGAGGAAGCAGCTCCTGAGGAAAGCAGTGGACAAGATGAGCTCTTTGAAACAGCTAAAGCATTGGTGATTGAGGCGCAAAAGGCGAGTGCCTCAATGCTACAACGCCGCTTAGGAACAGGATTCAATCGTGCAACTCGTTTGATGGATGATTTGGAGGAGGCTGGAATTATCGGCTCGGCAGTTGGCACCAAGCCACGTGAAGTATTAGTAGCCAAGCCAGAGGAAGAATACTAGATGAGTAAAAAACGTCTGCAAAAGCTAGGCAGTCGGCAACTGTTCGACAAGCACAAAAGGTAGCAATTGAGTGAAAGTCCCCCTAGGTTAGAGTTCAAAATCTAACTTAGGGGGTGTTTTTGGATAATCTGACTTCTACCAAGGGTGAGCACGGTATCGCCTCTAGTGCTTTTGCGCCGAGCTTTTTGAGGGCAATTATTTCTATATGAAAAGTATTTGTTCTTGGTATTTTTGGTGTGTGTCAGTCGCATAAATCTGTGTATTGATAATTACAATTAAGAGGGCGATAAGGGGCAAGTCTTGGTTATCAGTCAGGCTAAATTGATTGAGAACTCCACTTTTTGCCTTGAAGGTGGTGATTTTTTTGTTGATTGCTGAGATTTTAAATGTTTTTTTCTCAAACATGCCAGTAATTAGCCAATTGTACTTTGTCAAAAAATAGATTGGCTGCTTGCCACGAACAACTTGCTTGAGTGTCGCAATTTTCTTTTGCTGGCGAATTAACTGGATTTCATTTTCAAAAAAGAAGCTTTTTTGCGAAGTTGTGATGAGCTTTGTTCCATTTGGTAGCGTGATGAATAGCTGATTTGGGAAAATACTGATGAGGTAAATCAACTTTTTGTCGGAATTTAAGACTTTTAGCTGGTGATTTTTGATAAAAGCATTGTCCTCAATGAAGAATGTCTGCATAAAAACGCCTTCCTTCCACGATAAATCTTCTAAATTTATTTTAGCACATCCTTGATTATTCCTAAATTTTTAAGCGTGTAAAACGAAGGATAGTTAGGATATCTTTCAAAATACCAATCGCTAAACCCTAAATATTTAGTAATTACAATGAGTGAGGAGACGTTTTGCTGGTATTTCAGCTTTCAGCTTAGGGGGAAATGGCAAAAAGGTCATTAATTTGTGGTAAAATCATTTTATGAGTTAATTTATAGGAGGCAATAGAATGAGCCGAAAAATGCCAGCCGTTATCAGAAGTTTAGGCGAGGTAATTGCTAAGACAGAAGAAAATATCACGATTGTTTCAATTGATGCAGCAAGAGAAATAGTTGAAGCAAAAGTGAAAGATGTAGAACTTAATCGGGTTATCCTTAATGAGCTTCAAGCTGACCAAGACCATTGCGACTGTAAGCTTTTTGCTCAAAAAGGCTATTGTGAGCATATTGCAGCCGTTGAAGCATTTTTTAGAAATTTAAATATTCCATTAAATCAGTTGTTTACGAGTGTGACAACTAACTTGCAGCAATGGGGGGAGCTTAAGAATTTACCTAAATCTTTGCAGACAATTATTAATCTATTTCCACAAGCACTAGATGTTTATCGTCAGAGAAGCTTTACAAAAGACGGTGTAGAGGTGCCAAAGTCAGCTCAAAAACGCCCGAAAAGCCAAGCGGCATTGTTTTTTGAACGTCTAGAAACGCTTCAAGCGGACGCATTGTTTTATGAGCCAGACCAGATGAGGATTGAGTTTGAACTATCTGTCCAATACTATCCACAAAATACGTGGCAAGCAGAGGAGAAACGGCTCTATTTTGCCTTTAAAGTTGGCAAGCGCGACAGCAAAAAAGCGTATGTTGTCAAGGATTATCACCAATTCTTCCAAGCGATTGAAACAGAGCAGGTTTATAAAATTTCTGAGAATAATCAATTTGCGCTATCACTATCTTCATTTGATGATAATGATACTAAGCTACTCCAGAAGCTGATTAGTTTTAAGATTAAACCGTCAAAGGTCACGGCAAATTATCTGGATAATCCCGGACGTTATCTACCGATACCGCCAAGTCAAACGTCAGCCTTGCTTGAATTAATCACAAAGGCTGATTTCAAATGGGTGAATCATTACGATGATTTTAGAAAAAAGACGATTTATCAAGAAATTAGCTATCAAGACTTAGAGCCTGAGTATTCTCCAATCCATGTATTTGTCAGCGAACAGCTAGACGGATATGACTTGAGCTTTGATGACCATTATGATGAACTGCTTGAGGGCGCTAGGATTATCGTTAAGGATAATATTTTTTGGCAGTTAAGTGAAAGACAGTTTAACATCTATCGACAGATTAAGGCAGCTTTTGCCCAACTAAGAAAAAAAACAAGAATGGGTGCGCTTAGTTCAGCCCGATTTGATGATGATGAACTTTGGTTTGAGCAATGGGAAACATCTGAGTTAGTCGCTATCTGTCAATTATTAGCACAAATTGCGACAGTTGAACTGCCAAGTAGCTTTAAGCTGGAATCATTTACAGCATTTTTTCAATTAAAACGCGTGAACCAAGAGCTGCATATTGATGTTGCCTTTAAGTATGGCAATCAGCTTTACTCAGATGAGGCTTTGTTAGAGGAAATCCCTTTTGTCCGTCAGCATGCCGAGGAACGTTTTATCTTTAAGGTTTTAAGGCGCTTTGGTTATCAAATCACTGCACTTCATGGTATCAAAGATTATCCAAGCAAGCAGGCATTGATTGATTTTTTCACTAAGGAAATACCAAGACTGCGCAAGCTTGGAACGGTTGAATTAGACGAAAGCGTGTCTGAGGCATTTGCTTTACTTTCTGATTTACCGCACGCAGTTTCAGTTGAGGAGGAGCAGGGCTTATTATCGGTTAATTTTGAAATCAAAGGCATTGATGAGGCGGAAATTGATCAGGTATTAAGCCACCTAGAAAATCAAGCGCATTATTTTGAAAGCGCAAATGGGAAGCTATACACTTTAGATGATGATGAGTTGACCAAAATTGCGGAAGCTTTAAAGGAATTAAGACGTCAGTCGAAAATAGCTGACGGGCGTTTCAAAGTTTCTAAAAGTCAAGCACTATTAGTTGAGCAGAAGCTAAAAAACTTTGATGACGTCAGCTTTGATTATAAGCTCAAGCAAATGACGCATGACCTTTCTCACCCAGAAGACTTTGAGATTACGCTTAATCCTAAGCTCAACGCTGATTTGCGCCCCTATCAGATTAAAGGGATTCAGTTTCTATCTATGCTTGACTCTTACGGTTTTGGAGGTATTTTAGCTGATGAGATGGGACTTGGGAAAACCTTGCAGACGATTGCTTTTCTAATGGATAAAGCGACAAGTCAGCTGCCGTGTTTAATCGTTTGTCCAGCCAGCTTAATCTATAATTGGCAGGAGGAATTTGCTAAGTTTGCGCCAAATATGGACGTTGTCGTTGTTGACGGTACGAAGGAGCAACGGATAAGGACGATTGAGGCAAAATCAAGCATTTACATTACAAGCTATCAAGCAGCACGCTCAGACATTAAATATTATGAACTCAGACAGCTGAGCTATTTAATTTTAGATGAAGCGCAATTTGTCAAAAATACTCAAACGAAGATTAATCAAAAGCTCCGTGAGCTAAGCGTTCGAAATGTCTTTGCTCTATCTGGTACCCCGATTGAAAATCGTTTGGAGGAGCTATGGGCGATTATGTCAATTGTCATGCCAGGCTTGCTGCCAAGTAAGCGGGAGTTTAATCAGCTATCTGCAAAACAGGTCAGTCAATTGGTAAAACCATTCATCATACGTCGTGAAAAGGAGATGGTTTTAACTGAGCTGCCTGAGAAAATTGAAAAGAACCTCTATAACGAGCTTAGTGATGGGCAAAAAATCGTTTATCTTGCACAACTCAAGCAAATGCAAGTCAAGGTTCGTGGTATGTCAAGTGATACTTTTGTTAAGAATAAGCTAGAAATTTTAACTGGCTTGACGAGATTGCGGCAGATTTGTGACACGCCAAAGCTTTATTTGCCGGATTTTAAAGGCGAAAGCGGGAAACTTGAGCAGCTTAAGGAATTACTGTTTAGGCTTAAGGCGAATGGTTCAAGACCTTTGATTTTTTCTCAGTTTACAGGAATGCTTGATATTATTGAAGCAGAGCTTAAAGCTTTGGACTGGCTGGTTTATAAGCTGACGGGTGCCGTTAAGCCTAAGACGCGTTTTGCAATGGTTGAAGAATTTAATGCTGGAAATGGTGATGCCTTTTTAATCTCACTTAAGGCAGGCGGGACGGGTCTTAATTTAACCGGCTCAGATACTGTGATTCTACTGGATTTGTGGTGGAATCCGGCGGTTGAGGATCAGGCAACTGCTAGGGCACATCGCTTTGGTCAACAGAAAAATGTCGAAGTGATTCGCTTGATTACCAAGGGGACGATTGAGGAAGAAATTTATAAATTGCAGGAGAAGAAGCGAGATTTAATTGATCAAGTGCTAAGTGGCACTGAGCAAAAGGGAAGCTTGACTGAAGCTGAGGTTAGAATGATTTTAGGACTAGATGATTAAGGTTCACCTCATTGGGGAATTTGATAAGTAGTGCCATATGAAAAGGAAAAAAATTGCTTAGAGCAAGCGCTGATAAGCCAATCTTTGTGAGTTGTCGCTCATATAAACTATTCCGCGGTAGGTAAAACCATTTTTTAAAATGAGCTGCTGCATGACGAGGTTGTCTGGGTGTGTGTCTACTCTAAGGTCGTTAAAGCCAAGCTGTTGTGCCTGCTGGATTAATGCCTGAAACATGCTTTTTCCAATGCCACGTCCTTGATAGGCTTGGTTGACTGCAAAGCGATGAATGGTTGCATATTTACCGTTATTTTGCCAAGTGCCGCTCTCTATTTTACGGTAATTTGCTTCAGCTTCAGTGTTAAGGACGGCAACAGCTAAAATTTTATTTTCATCTACTAATTGATAGCTGACTTGCTTTTGGATGTCTTGAAAAACAGTTGCTTGATTGGGATAGTTATTCTGCCATTGATTGATGCCTTGTTCGGCTAAAAAGGCAACTGCTGTAGTTAAAATTGTGAAAACTTCCTGCCAATCATTAAGACTAACTGGTTTAAATTTCATTGTTAACACCCCTTATTTGCTCTGATTTTTCCATTATACTGCCTTTTAGTGAAAATAACAGTCCCTAAGGTTTGTTTTTTAAACATTAATTGATTATAATCAAGGAAGATGATTTAAAAAAAATGCCAAAGGGGGATTTAAAATGTCTTTTACAGATGAAACAGTCAGGTTTGAATTTGATGATTTGAACAAGAAAAAGATTAGCGAAACACTATCAACAGTCTACTTTGCTTTAAACGAAAAAGGATATAATCCAATCAATCAAATCGTTGGTTATATTTTGTCGGGCGATCCTGCATATATTCCACGTTATCAAGACGCCAGAAATCTAATTCGTCGTCATGAACGTGATGAGATTGTTGAAGAGCTCGTTCAGTTTTATTTAAAAAATCACGGAATTGACGCCTAATGCGGATTATGGGCTTAGATGTCGGTAGTAAGACGGTAGGTGTTGCGGTAAGCGACCCATTAGGTTTTACTGCTCAAGGTATCGAAACAATTCAGATTGACGAAGCAAATGGAAATTTTGGTATGAAACGTTTAACACAATTGGTTGAAGAATATCAGGTTGAAAAGTTTGTGCTTGGCTTACCCAAGAATATGAACAATACGTTAGGACCAAGAGTTGAAGCTTCAAAGGCTTATGGCGTAAGAATTGAAGGAAAGTTTAACTTGCCTGTCGAATACCAAGATGAGCGCTTGACGACTATTGCAGCAGAGCGGGTATTAGTTGAAGTAGGCAATGTCCGCCGTAATAAGCGCAAGAAGGTGATTGATAAGCTGGCAGCAGTCATCATTTTACAAAATTATTTAGATAGACAAGGACGAAGACTATGAGCGAATATACAAATGAACAAGATGAACGTGAATTTATTACTTTAGTTGATGATGAAGGCAATGAAACCTTATTTGAAATCTTACTAACGATTGATGGCACGGAAGAATATGGCAAGAAATATGTCCTATTAGTGCCAACAGGCGTGAGTGATGATGAAGAAGTCGAAATTCAAGCTTATTCTTATACTGAAAATGAAGATGGTACAGAAGGAGATTTACAAGCAATTCCAGAAGACAGTGCTGTTGAATGGGATATGATTGAAGAGGTATTCAATGCTTTTGTAGATGAAGAAGGAGAGTAATCAGACGAAATAAGTAAGGGAAACGTTGCTTATTTTGTATATCAAAATAAAAAAACGAGGTCGGCAAATAGTCCATCCTCGTTTTTTGCTGTCCTGTATATTTTTTAGTCTATGGTAGAGTCGTTTTTGACGATTAAGACGTCACAGGTTGCATGGCGAATGACATACTCAGAAACAGAACCGATAAGTAAACGCTCAATTGTATTTAAACCGGTTGCCCCAAGCATAATTAAATCAACATTTTCTTTTTTAGGAATTTGAGAGGCAATCAACAGCTTTGGAGAACCAAATTCAACGATTTTTTTAACATTGTCAATCCCAAACGCTGTGGCTTTTGTGACATGTTCATCTAAAATGCGATTGGCTGTTTGATTCGCTTCGTCTGCTAATGTACCATCAAATGAATTGATAGACTGAAACGCACGTGTATCTACGATATGCGTGATAATTAACGTTGCATGATTACGTTTAGCAACATTGAGCGCCTTTTTGAAAGCAACATCACTTTCATTTGAACCATCAATGGCAATTAAAATTGTTTGATATTCTTGTACTTCAACTTCAGACATAATAATTCCTTCTTTCTGCATTAAAAATGCGCTGTTCATAACGCTTACTACATTTTAATTTTAATATTTTTTGCTGAAAATGTACAGTTTTTTGAAGAAATCGCCACACTCTCTTACTTTTACAATAAGTATCTGATAACTAGCCTAAAAAATCTCCGAATTTCAACGATTTTTTTCGTAGTAATTAATAGCAGTAAAAGTTAAACATGGGAGGCATTAGGATGAATCGTTTTGAATTATTTAAATTGAAATGCTCTAAGGGCATGTCTAATCGTGGATTGAACAAGATTGTCGCAGCGGATGGAAAAATGAGAAAGCAGCGTTATTCGGCGTTGGAATATGCACGAATGGCGGAGCTTAGGCGAACTCGTTTTGAATTTGTTGATAGCTTTCAAAGCTTAAACTTACGTGATGTTAATCAACAATTTCGAGCGCACAAGATGTTGACGATATTTGATGAACGCTATCCCGACTGGTTAAAGGAGATGACGAATCCACCTGTTGTTTTATTTTATCAAGGGAATATTGATTTACTTAGTGGTAATATGCTGGCAGTTGTTGGTGCAAGAAGTGCAAGTAATGTC
>JAISYB010000143.1 GCA_031270215.1 Streptococcaceae bacterium
TGTGAGTATACCGTGTTTCTAAATTTTGCATCTCTCTACACTCCTTCATTTGCTGTTAAAAATTCGATTAATTCGTCTTGCGTTGGATATCCGTCACTATCCCCTGGAAATTGCACAGCTCTTGCACCAATCGCACAGGATCGTTTGACTGCTGTTTCTAGTGGTAAATTTTCTAATAAGGCGGAAATTAGACCGACCGCAAAGCCGTCCCCAGCACCAACTGTATCAACAACCTTATCTATTTTAAAGGCTGAAACATGGTAGGATTTTTGTCCTTTCACCTTGACAAATGCCCCCTTTGAGCCATTTTTGACGACAACAATCCTCGTTTCACCGCTTTGATTTAAGTAAAAATCAGCAATTGCTTCAAGATTATCCGTCCCAACTAAAATTTTACCCTCATTAACGCCCGGTAGAACAATCGTTGCTTTTTTAGCAAGTCGATTAATTGTTTCAATCATCGTTTCTTGCGACCGCCAGAGCGCTGGACGAAGATTAGGATCAAAGACCGTTAAAACATCATTTTTAATCAATAAATCAAATAATCCTTCAACGGCATTTAAGCCATCATAGGAAATTGCTGCCATAATCCCTGAAAGATGAGCGATTTTAACTTGACTAAAGTCAATCTGCTCAAGCTTGTCAGTCGGAAAATGGGAAGCGGCCGAATTTTTTCGGAAATATTCAACCTTTGGGTCACCAGTTGAAACTTTTTCTTTAAAATAAAAACCAGTTGGATATGCTGCCGTCGTTTCAATATAATCTGTCCCGACTTGATGTTGATTCATTTCGTCCAGAATAAATTGACCGAAGGAATCCTCGCCAATCTGGCTAATATACTGAGTGGTATGTCCAAGCCGTGTCACACCAATTGCGACATTTAACTCCGCACCAGCTAAAAATTTCTGAAAATGCGTTGCCTGACAAAGCGGCACATCTAAGTCCTGTGAAGCAAAAACCGCTAAGGGTTCGCCAAGCGTTAGAAATTCGCTCATCTAAATCTCCCCCGAAATCTCAGCAAATTTTTCAACATATTGCTTCGCTACCGCCGTCACGCCTGCAAAATCCCCTGCTAGCGCCGGTGCTAATAAATTACCGCCCACGCCAACTGCCACCACGCCTGCTTTAAACCAATCGGCTAAATTATCCAAAGAAACACCACCTGTTGGCATGATATTCAATTGTGGTAATGGTGCTTTAAACGCCCGAACAATTGACGGCTCATACGCATTACCTGGGAAAAGCTTGATAATGTCCACGCCGGATTTTAATGCCGTTTGCATTTCAGTAATCGTCATACAGCCTGGCAAATAGGGAATTTGATAGAGATTGCAGATTTCCGCTGTTGCCAAATCAAAAGCTGGACTAACGATAAATTCCGCACCAGCCATAATTGCTAAGCGTGCTGTCACTGCATCTAAAACCGTTCCCGCACCAATAACTACTTCTGAATCGCCTTGATATTTTTCCACCAACTGAGCAATTGCTCTCTCGGCATGAGGAACGGTAAAGGTTAGTTCAATCCCCTTCATACCGCCGGCAACAATCGCATCGCTGGCTTTAATCGCTTCATCAGCATTTGCAGCACGAACAACAGCAATCACACCGATTTTTTTCAACTTGCCTAAAACCTCAATTTTTTTCAAATTTCTCATATCCTTTCACACCAATTAGCTAAAAACATTAAAGCCAAAGCACTCGATTTCCGTTAAAGCCGGAAAAGGCGAGCTATCTTGATTACTTTTTTTAAGATTTGTAATAATCACTTTCGTGGTTTCAATTGCTTCAAAATCAAAATATTGTGGCTCGCTGAGTTTTTTCGTTTGAAAATTTTTGGTGACTTGGTGGTCAAAAATAACTGAAACCTCAGTCCAAAAACTATCATGCGGAAAATCAGCTCGTAAAGTCAATCCGATTTTGTCCAGTAAAACAGGTCGACCAAAGTCAATCGTTAGAGCCGCATCTGCCTGACGATTAATTCCCCAAGATTGATAAGGGTAAGAGCCGTGACTTTGATTAGCAAAAATGCCGTCAATTGCATTTCTAGCAAAAAAGGTTGCGTCATTTCTTGTTTCAACATTGGCAAAAGCATGTGGATAGGCAAAACTATCGTCTTTTTGGTCATGCGGATTTAAAGCTAAATTCCGATACTGCTTGATTTCATAATCTCTTGCCAGTCTAACCTGCAAATAATGTCGTTTACTGCGAAAGGCATTTTCTGAGATACTTTCTAAACCATTAGTTGAAAGCATGGGTTGGTAAATCCAGCGATTACCTTTAACAAAAATCAAGCTTTCGTTTAGCGTTTCATCAAGCTGAACAACTAAGTATTGGTTTGCTAGCTCGACTTCAACAACAATTTGATCCCCATTTTGAATTGGCAAGGACTGAGTTGCTAAGTGAACAAAATCCTCCCCTACCGTCTGCATTAGCTTTAAAGTCGTTTCATAATCATTTTTTCCAAGCTTAATTTCGCCGTTTTCATCTAAAATTGCCAGCATTAATTTCAAAGCTTTAGCCCTCCTATCATTTTTTAGATAATACAAAATTAACATTACAGCCAAAGTCCCGATCAATCAGCTAATAAATTTCCTAATCATCATCTTTGATAAATTACTATGAATTTTGATGAAGCTTTGCGCAGTTTAAAAATATAATGCCGATAAATAAGACCGGCGTTATCATAAAACCAAATTGCGGTTTTATAAACATTAGAATTATCAAGCCTGCAAACAAGAGGATATTTAAAAAACTGACGTAGCATTTTCTTAATGAATAATAAAAGGCAATTCTGAAAATATCTTTCTCGCTCGCTTTCGGATTACGAACTCGAAAATACATCATATTAATCGACATTGCGACTATCAACAAGCTAAGAATTAGGCAAAACGGCACACTGATTTTAGCAAATGGCAATCTTACAAATAGCAATGAGTCACTAATTACAACCAGTAAAATCAATGTTGAAATACAGCCGTATTTTAAGCCTTTTAAACCAAATTTTTTCAAACCATAGTTGAAGAAATTTTTAAAAGGTGCGATATCTCCGGAGCTACGATAATAATTGATAACAGCAAAAACGCTAATTATTGCTGGATAAAATAGAATCGTGCTTAATAAAAAGATACCAAAATTTTCAGATTGCAATTTTAGAAAATTTGCTGCCATGAAAAATGGTAAATTAAGCATGACAAATCCTAGATTCATCATTAATCCGCAATAAATATAAAATATCCATTTCATGTAAATATTATTATCATAGGTTTGATTTTTTAAACTGAACATCACACTCATCCTTTCACGCCAGAGGAGGCAATCCCTTCAACAAAGTATTTCTGCATTGATAAGAATAAAATCGCAACTGGTAAAATAGAAACAACCGAAGCTGCCATAATTAAGGCATATTCTGCATCATAGAGCCCAACAAACATTTTTAAACCAAGCTGGATTGTTTTATTTTCGGTACTTGATAAGTAAATAAATGGTCCCATATAGTCATTCCAAGTATTGACAAAGGTGATAATCGTCAAGGAGGCTAATGCCGGTTTTACCAATGGTAAAATAATCCTCCGGTAAATTCCCCATTCGGATAAACCATCAAGTCTGGCACTTTCACTTAGAGAATCGGGAATCGTCATATAATATTGACGAAGTAAAAAGACACCAAACGCGCTAAATGCCTGTAATAGCATTAACGATACTAAGTTATCTGCTAAGCCTAATTTTCTCATCATGATAAATTGTGGAATCATATAGCTTTGCCAAGGCACTGCAATCGTTCCAATATAGGCTAAAAACAAGGCATCTCGACCCTTAAAATGCATTTTAGAAAAGCCATATGCCGCAAAGCTACTGGTAAATAACTGGATTACAGTAATAACAATACTTAAGAAAGCTGTGTTTTTAAAAAAGGTTGCCAGTGGAATCCGTTCCCAAATCACTGAATAATTTTCAGGGTGAAAGGTTGCCGGTATCCAACGAATCGGTACTGTAAAAACTTCGTTGTTATTTTTTAGTGATGAGCTGATCATCCATAGAAAAGGTACTAGCGTGAAAATCGTAAGAATACTCAGCAAAATTAACACTATAATCATCTTGACACTTAATTTTTTATTCAATTTTCACACCCCCTATTTTGAACGCTCATTTAAGTTAAATTGAATGACAGTGATCCCCAATACTAAGACAAATAAAACAAAAGCAATCGCTGAGGCATAACCAAATTTAAAGTTCACAAATGCTTCATTATAGATATCATAAACTAAAACATTAGTTGAACGACCTGGCCCACCGGCAGTCATTACTTGTACCAAATCAAATACTTTAAAGCAGTTAATAACCAGCATAATTGTAACAAAAAATGTTGTTGGTTTTAGACTTGGCAAAGTAACATTTAAAAACTGTTTCCATTTACTAGCGCCATCAATTGAAGCTGCTTCATATAATTCTTTGGGAATACCTTGCAATCCTGCTAAATATAAAATCATATAATATCCCATGCTACGCCAAACACTTACAATAATAATCGCCGGCATCGCCCAAGCAGTCGTTGTCGTCCAGCCCGGTGGATTTTGAATAAACATTTTTAAGAATTGATTAATCGGTCCCATTGTTGGATGAAATAGCATATTCCAAACAACTGCGATTGCCACTAAGCTTGTTACATATGGGAAGAAAAAGGCTGTTCTAAAAAATTTCATGCCTTTAATCTTTTGATTTAAAAGAATAGCTAGTCCTAATGAACAGATTAGGGTTAATGGTACAACCCCCACCGTATAATAAATCGTATTTTTAAATGAAATCCAAAAGGTCGCGTCCTGAAGCATTTTTTGAAAATTCTTTAAGCCAACAAAGGTTGGTGCCGAGAAAGAGTCCCATTCTAAAAATGCTAAGGCAACCGAACAAATGACTGGAATTAAAGTAAAAATAAAGAAACCAATGAAATTTGGAGCGATGAACGAATAAGCTGTCAATAAATTTTTGCGTTCTCGTTGCTTTTTAGATTTACTAACTGGTATAGCTTCCATAATTACCCCTTTACTAAAATAATCGTAGCTAATATTTACTGAACGGGCGGGGATTGTTCCAGCCTCGTTCAATAAAATTTTACTGCCCCATTTTTAAGTCTATTTCGTTTCTGATTTAACCCGACTTTCCATTTCTTTAATTCCTTTTGCCGGTGTTTT
>JAISYB010000152.1 GCA_031270215.1 Streptococcaceae bacterium
TGGCGGAAAATTTTACAAGAAATTACCTTGAAAGACCTCGAACAGAAAATCATTTTAGAATATGATACGACAGAGATTGATGAATGGATTCATCGTGTGACAGCGGATGAAGAAGTTGACATCTGAAATTTTTAGTGACAATAAAAAGAAAAATCATCTGAACAAAACCAAAAGAGGTTTGTTCAGATGATTTTTTTATTTGAATGTTTTCAATTTCTCGGATTTCTTCGGAATCTTGTAATTTAGTTAGAATCTACCAAACTGTTCTCAACTTTTTGTGATTCCATGGTCTCTAAAATAGTTGTGATGTCGGTTCTCTTATTATCATATTCCAAGTTATAAGTATCTTCATAAAGAATCGTCCTACATGACGTGATTCGAATCGTAAATCCTGCTGTTTGTTTTTCATATAGCAAATTTAAAATATTCAAGATGATTGTTGCATAGTCTTCATCTGACTTTTGTTCATCTACATCAACTTTCATGTTGTAATCTGAACCCGTTTCGGATATAAATTTGGATAAGGATAAAGTTTCTGACATTTTTTTAGAAGAAGTAGGTGTCTTAAAATCAACACTTACATTTTTGACATGAGGGTTCTGATTTAAAATTGAGGATATATTCTTAATAGCCTCATCTCTGTAAGGAACAGCAAAGTAATTATCCTTAAATTCTCCTCTATTATTAATATAAGCGCTAAAAACTTTTTCCTTACTATCCTTTACCTCACATGAGTAGTAGGTAACTAAACCTGATGTTTCATATATCTCTCGTCCTTTGATTTGAAATACTTCATCATATTTTTCCTTAAGTTTTGCAAGTAAAACTTTTTGCACTTTTTCTTTTGTTGAAAAATCGTCTGATTTAATATTTTTAGAAACGCCACACCCACCTAACATAATTGAAAGTAAGCTAAGAAATAATATGAACTTTTTATTTTTTATTTTCGCCATTGATATTTCACCCTATTTCCAACTATTTGAACATTAGCAGCACCTACACCAGCCATCTTAGCTATCTCTTTTGCTAATTTATCTCGAAGACCTTTGTCCTCAATATATAACTCGCCTCTGGTATACAGCCCTTCTTTTTTATAGCCTGCTTCAGTTCTAATTGCTAAATTCCAATAATGAGTGCCATTTTTGGCATAGTCGGCAGTGTCATTTGTCATGAGAAGTTCATTTGAGTTTGCATCAAAAATCTTATTAATCATCCGCATTTGGTCACTCTCTGAAGCACAAGGATACCATTCTCCTAGGGCGTCTGCTGCACCATTCCAAAGATTATTCGCATTTCGAGTGTATAAGCCGATTTCAGCGCCATAAGAGTTACCATAGCCATAAGAACCTTTCCATAGCTGAAAACGATATTCCTTACCATTATGTGAAAAAGTTGTGTAATCGGTATCTAAATTCATACCAGCAACTGAACCCATATGGTCATAGAAGTTACCAAAACCTCCAAGTCTTTGAATTGAATATTCTGAAGTGTAATAATAATCTCCAGATTTATTATAATTAAAGCCTAACATATCTTTAGCGATATTACAAATCCTCTGAATAAAACCAAAGATGGTCTTATTCAGAGGATTTTATTTACCTTCTAACTTGAATGCTTTTCATGCACCCAGATTACTTTGAAAAATTATAATTTTAACTATCTAGATTCCATCAATTTATTTTTAACTTTTTGGGTTTCCATAAAATCTAAAATAGTTGCAAGGTCAGTTCGTTTATTATTGTATTCAATGGTATAGGTATCTTCATAAAGGATAGTCTTACCTGATGTAATACGTATCGTAAATCCTGCCGTTTGTTTTTCATAGAGTAAATTTAAGATATTCAAAATAATAGGGGCATAAGCTTCATCCGTACTTTGCTCATCTATATCAACTTCCATATTGTAAGTTGAACCAGTTTCAGATATAAATTTAGTTAGCGATAAGTCTTTAGATATTTTTTTGGATGAAGTAGGTGCTTCAAAATCAACATTTACATTTTTGACATGTGGGTTCTGGCTTAAAATTGAAGATACGAGCTGAATAGCTTCATCTCTATAAGGAACAGCGAAATAGTTATCATTAAATGTTCCTCTACTATTTATATAAGCATCAAAAACATTCTCTTTACCATCTTTCGCTTCGCATGAATAATAAGTAACTGTCGCTTGCGTTCCATACTTTTCTCGCCCCTTAATTTGAAATACTTCGCCATATTTCTCTTTAAGTTTTGCAAGTAAAACTTTTTGAGCTTTTTCTTTTGTCGAAAAATCATCTGATTTATTATTTTTAGACATACCACACCCACTTAACATAATTGAAAATAAGCCGAGAAATAGTATGATAAGCTTTTTATTTTTCATTACCCCATCCCCTGATATTTTCCACCCGCGTCAAACTAATAATTTTGCCAGTTATAGTTATTCACTTCTTAAAAAACTAGCACATACATCATGTAGCTCTATACCTTGTTTTAAAGATTGATTAGTACTTGTTTCTTGTAAATCTAAAGTCAGCTCATCTGTCATATAACCATCTATAAGTTCCATAACACGATAGATAGTTTCATACGTTACAGAATTTAACTCACTTTCTGAGACATTCTCATTAGAGTCGTTCAATGATGTCAAAACTACAAATTCTTGAATTTGTTGAAGTTTTTTAAAAAATAATTTTTGTTCATCAGTGATTTTCATTCACACATAATT
>JAISYB010000033.1 GCA_031270215.1 Streptococcaceae bacterium
CGTTTATGGGGGACGATAATTAACCTGCATGTAAATTTAATACTTAAAGATTTTTTTGTTTACTCTGACAAAAGTTTAATATATAATAAACTTTATCGCTAAATGAATGGAGACTCTAGCATGAGATTAGACAAACAGAAAATTTTATTGCAAATGCAAAATATGAACATAACTACTCAGGAAGAGCTAGCTAATTATATAGGAATCGGAAAAAGCCAGCTTTCCAGTATGTTTTCGTCCTCATACAATCCTGTACGAACAAGAGTGTCAAAACTTGCTGAAGTACTAGACATACCTGTAATGGAATTACTTAGCGACAAACAAGTTGATGAAATTTTTGATCGGTACCAATATAAGCTCGATCATTTCCTTGAAGTTAAACAGGTAAAAGCTCGAAAAAAATATAAAGTCCTTGAAACATTTGCTGGTGCTGGCGGATTGGCATTGGGCTTGGAGAAAGCTGGTCTTGAAGCTGTTGCCCTTATAGAGATAGATAAAACCGCTTCTGAAACCTTGAGAATTAATCGACCTAAATGGAATGTGATTGAAAACGATATAGAAAAAATTGCTGATGAGGGTGTTAAAAATTATATTAAGGCTGAGTCGATTGATGTCCTAAGCGGGGGCTATCCGTGTCAATCGTTTAGTTATGCTGGACAAAGAGAAGGGTTTGGAGACACCAGAGGAACTTTGTTTTTCCCGTATAGTCGAATTCTAGCCGATTTACAGCCAAAAATTTTTATCGCTGAGAACGTTAAAGGACTAGTGAACCATGATAAGGGAAAAACATTGGAAACCATGCTAAAAGTGTTTCAAAAAGAAGGGTATACTGTTTATTGGAATGTTCTGAATGCATGGAATTATGATGTTGCCCAAAAACGGGAGCGTATAGTAATGATAGGAGTTAGAAATGACTTGATTGAAAAAGAAAAATACTCCTTTGCATTTCCCAAGGTTCAATCATATAAACCAGTTCTAAGTGATGTTTTAAAAAATGTTCCCAAAAGCGATGGAATGGAATATTCTGAGGCTAAGAAACGAGTAATGAAATTAGTACCGCCTGGTGGTTCTTGGATTAGTCTCCCAGTGGATATTGCAAAAGATTATATGGGAGCTAGTTGGAATTCTGGCGGAGGCAAGAGAGGAATGGCTCGTAGATTAAGCTGGGATGAGCCGAGTTTGACATTAACGACATCACCTAGCCAGAAGCAAACCGAACGTTGCCACCCAGATGAAACAAGACCTTTCACAACCAGAGAATACGCAAGAATACAAGCTTTTCCCGATAATTGGAAGTTCGCTGGTGGTGTAGGAGCAATTTACAAGCAGATTGGCAATGCAGTGCCTGTTAATCTGGCTGAGTATATTGGAAAAGCTGTTGTTAATTACTTAAATCAATTTGAAAAATAGGAGAGAACTATGCGGGGATTATCATTCATAACAGAGGAACAACTGACTAATCACGTAAAATAAACAATTAAAAAATATGGTGAAAAGCTTAAGCCGTTTAACCTAAAAAAATTCAATAGTAATATTATAGACCCGATCAAACTTATTTTTGATAAAAACGTATATCAAATGTCCTGGGAAGAAATTATTAAAAATGAAATTCTACGACAACGCGATAAATCTAATAGTAATGACATTGGTTATTTCCATCAAAATATTTTTAAATACATTAATGGTTGTACTGTTCCTGACAGTGGTTGGGATGTAATTTATACAAATAAAAATGGGATTTCTATTCCGGATGGTAATACTGTAAATACCATTTATGTTGAAATGAAAAATAAACATAATACAATGAATTCGTCTTCTGCTGCAAAAACATATATAAAAATGCAAAATCAAGTATTGCAAGATGATGAGTCTGCATGTTATCTTGTTGAAGCCATTGCAAAAAAATCTCAAAATATAAAATGGACTGCTACAGTTGATAGGCAAAAGGTTCAGCACAAGCTAATACGTCGAGTAAGTATGGATCAATTCTATTACCTAGTTACTGGAGAGGAAAATGCTTTTTATCAACTATGTATGCTATTACCTGAGATAATTGAAAAAGTACTTTCTAGTTCTACAGATGTATCTGCTCCAGAAGATTTAGTATTTGAAGAATTGTTAGAGGCTTCAAATAATGAGAATATATCATTTGTTCTTGCTATATATATGCTTGGCTTTGAAGGATATATGGGATTTCGAAAGAATTTAGAAATTTAGTCATTTTAACCTTTTATAAAGCTCATACAAAAAGACCTTTTTTATTGAAGGTCTTTTTGTATGAGCAAATCAATTTTAAGTTATTTAACATATTTATTTGTCTCTACAGAAGCTAACGCTTTGCTTTTACTCTATTAATCTTTATTTAAGAGAGCCTGTGCTGCTGTAATAATTGATAATTTGTAGACATCTTCTTCGTTTGCACCACGTGATAAATCTGAAACAGGTTTATTCAAGCCTTGAAGAATTGGACCGATTGCTTCAAAATTTCCTAAGCGCTGCGCAATCTTGTAGCCAATGTTTCCAGCTTGCAAATCTGGGAAAACAAAGACATTTGCCGCACCTGCAACCTTAGAATCAGGCGCTTTAGCTTGAGCAACTGAATTGGTATAAGCTGCATCAAACTGCAATTCTCCATCTAAAAGCAATTCTGGGTCAAGCTTTTTAGCAATTGCTGTTGCTTCAACAACCTTATCTACCGACGGCGCTTTACCTGAACCCTTTGTTGAAAAGCTAAGCATTGCTACCTTAGGGTCAATATCAAACAAACGTGCCGTTTCAGCTGAGGCAATCGCAATTTCTGCCAAGGCTTGCGCATCTGGGTCAACATTAATCGCGCAATCGCTAAATAGATACTTCTCTTCATCACGACCACGTATCATTAAAAAGGCGCCTGAGGTTCTTGAGATACCCGGTTTAGTCTTGATAATCTGTAATGCCGGTCTAACGGTATCAGCTGTTGAATGAATGGCACCACTGACTAAACCATCCGCCTTATTCATATAAACAAGCATCGTTCCAAAATAGTTTTCATCCTTTAAAAGCACTTCGGCATCTGCCTTAGTAATCTTACCATTACGCCTTGCAACAAAGCTTTCAACCATCTCATCCCACTCAGGATAATTATCTGGGTCAATAATCTCAAAGGCTGAGGATTGTAACCCACGATGATGGATTGCTTGAATAACTTCATCATGTTTACCAATCAATATCGGTGTGATTAGCTCCTCTACACGCAAACGTGCAACAGCTCCCAACACTCTAGCATCTGTTGCTTCCGGAAAGACAATCCGAATGCCTTTACGGACAATTTTAAATCTTAAACCATCAAATAATTCCAACTTAACTTCCTGCCTTTACAAAGTTATTTTTCTTCACATGGTTTATTGTAATCTAAAGTTCATCTTTAGACAACAAGCACCTAAATTTAATTCCAGTTTTTTTAGTCATTTATCGGAATTTTACGTCAATCAAGATATGAATCAATATCTGAAAAAGGTACTTCAATATAACGAAGTTGCATATATATTCTGTAGTCGGAACCAGCATTTCACGATGACTAACTTCTTTTACTAATCCAACAATTGATTGATGAAAGTCGCTTTGCATATATGGTGCTTCTTGTTCAACAAAAGTTTTAAATCTATTACTCTCTAAGAATTTTTGAACATCTGAAAATCTGAAACTTCGTACAATACAACCAAGCTATTATTATATCTAATTTGTTCTGGCATTTGTCGCCTCCTCTATCTCTATACTATCTTTGATACAATGCGAAATTGGGTGGGGCAATTTGTAACTGTGTGAAATTAGGTGGGGGGAGGGTAAGTGTATAAGTGAGTTAGAGAGTTTTAGGATAAAAGAAAAAAGCCCTAACATATTTATAGCCGAGAAATTAAATAATACCAATCTCGATTTCTATTTTGACTTGGTTTGGCACCGCCAAATGTGTTTTAACTTTTACTTCCGCAATTCCAACACCTGTCTTAAAGCTTTTAATGAACTAGTATCTGTTTTAGCGCCGAGCTAAGAGATTTTTTTCAAGGAGTCCCCAGGCAATATACATTAACATCTAGCCATCTTTACTTATTTCAAATTTTCTCTGCAACACTCCAAGATACATATTCCGATTTTGACATTTTCTACTGATAAACAACAAATAACATTAATCACAGGTATGAAGTTCTGTTTAGGAGTAGGTTTGTATTTTGATATTACCAAAAAAGTAGCTGCCGCCACTTCCCTTTGGTTCAACTAACTACAATAATTTCCTGAGAAACTAGATTATCCAAGATATCTTCTACCTCCTCCTTAATTTCTTCAATTGCAACATCATATTCCTTTAAAAGATATTCCAACAGCTGTTCCTTCGTCCTTTTATCTCTTCCTAGAAAAGAAACGATATCAAACATCGTATCATTCATTTGATAAGTTGTTCCATTGACCATATTCAATCCAAAATTAACTGTTTTACGTCGTTTAATAACCAGATTATTCGAAAGTTGATAGTACATTATTTCCTCCAATTTATTTTTATTATTTTCATCAAATATATAACACCTATCAGGAAAGACATAACTGATATCATAATGACTGTTAGGCTAAACGAAAACCATTTCATCAAAACCAATAATATCAGAGGAATTGTCAACCTGACAATGGAATCATAAAAAGAAACCATAGACTGATAGCTAGAAGAAATCCTTTTGTCCCAAATATTGTCCAAAATCACTTTTGATATTCTAGTCAGAATAAAACTAAAAGAAAATTCCTGAATAAATATTGCAAATATCACAAGAATTAATGACTGGCTTGCCAACAAACCAAAAGAAATAGCTGTTAATAATAATAAAACAATATAAAGCCTATCATTTTTTTCATGTTTTTCAAAAAAAGAGATTGATAAGAATCCAATTAATATGAAGCAGGAAAAAATTGAACCAAAGAATACTTCAGGAATACTATATTTTGCAAATAGCAATGGATAATATTCAAATATAGAAATCAAAAGGGCAATAAATACTGTTGATGTAAATAATTCGATTCCTAATCTTTCGTGTTTGATAATTTTTACAAAAATAGCTTTGAGAGTTCTAATATCTTCTTTTGAAAAAAATTCT
>JAISYB010000161.1 GCA_031270215.1 Streptococcaceae bacterium
TCAATTTCTCTGCTCTTTCCGCTATTCTTTGATTATGTATTTGTTCAGTCATATATTTTTTTCCTTCTACGATTCCGATAATTACTAATAAGACTATTACAATTCCTGTGATTAATTTTTTGCGCTTGATCATTTAATTTTTCCTTGTCTTCTTTTATGCTAATAGCTGTTCCAAGTGGCAATAAATTAATTATCACGATTTTAGTTCTATGCCCAATATTTTATGGGGAATTTGTCGAAAAAATTCATGCGGTCATTTAGCGAGTTTTTTGGGCGTCTTGTTAAAAATTAGGATTTAACTTGTTTTAAAGTGCCTTGCTTAAACTTAGAAAATAAAATTTAGCTCCATAAATGGCATAGGGGCAAGCTTTTTGCGTGTTTGATTAAATTTTTCTTAAAAAAACAATATAATATCGCTTCCAATTCTAAAATTTATATGTTAGAATGATTTTATCGAATGAGAAATGCGTTTTCAGAAGAAAACATCAATCAGTATTTTGATAGGGGGAATTTTCTTGATTTGTATGAAGCAGCAACAATTAGAAGATTGTAGGACGATTTGTCATTTCTTTGTCGGTGTTTTTTATGATGATGGATAGCTAAGCTTTTCAACAGGCTTGACGGAAAAAGTTGTATTGAGGTTGGTCTAAAGCAATAAGGCATTAAAGAAATAAATTTTTCGCAGAAAAGGGGTTTTTTATGGTAAGGGAAACTAAACTGAGTAAGTGTCACATTGCAAATTTTGAGGTGCTTATATTAATTGCTTCAATCGGAATTTCGCCACCAAGTTTTAAAGATTAGAGAGGCGCTAGTGCAGCCAGTAGTAGTTTTAGCTACTGGCAGTCATAATGATTGAAAAGGAAGGTTAAAAACCTATGAAATTATCAAGCAAAACAACTAAAAAGTGTTTACGTTCAGCAGTATCAGTAGGGATTATCACATTATTTACCGCAGGACCATTAGCGACATCAGCAATGACTTTAGCACAAAAGGTAACAACGGATAATCAAGGAAGTGAAGCTACAAGCAAGGTAAAAGCTACTACGAAGACAACAACAGCTCAGGAGCAAGCACCTTATCGAAATGTGATGTATTACGGGGATTGGTCTGTTTGGGGCGGACAGGGGAATCAGTATCCAAAAGAATTACCTGCTGGCAGCTATACACATTTAAATTTTGCTTTTTTAGATTTTAATGCAAATGGTGATTTAATCCTAACAGATAAAGATGCAGCATTTGGGAATCCGGT
The DNA here is from genome assembly GCA_031270215.1 of Streptococcaceae bacterium. Lineage (GTDB taxonomy): Bacteria > Bacillota > Bacilli > Lactobacillales > Streptococcaceae > MMGLQ5-1. The sequence continues at coordinate 1,250 of JAISYB010000161.1, forward strand.
TGGTTCTGGAAATACTTGGGGGGATACACTATCAGGCGCTATTCCAGCCTTAGCTGCGCTTCGCAAGCAAAATCCAAATATGAAGCTTGGCATCTCACTTGGCGGCTGGTCTAAATCAGCAGATTTTCCAACAGTTGCTGCCAATCCAACAATACGTGCTCACTTTATTAGCAATGTTATGCAGTTTATTAAATATACCGGCATGGATTTTGTCGATATTGACTGGGAGTTTCCTGGCATTGCACGAGATGCCGACAAGGTAGATAACAAAAATGATGAGGGTAATCCAAATGCTAGTGCTGCTGACGGTGCTAATTATCTCAAATTAATGCAGGATTTAAAAGCGGCATTAAATCAGCTTGGGACAGCAGAGGATAAAACTTATGAGCTAAGTGTTGCCTTACCTGGTACGCAAAAACAATTGCAAGAAGGTGGCGTTGATTTAGAAAAATTATTCCAAACGGTAGACTTTGCCAACCTGATGACCTATGACTTGCGTGGGGCATGGGATGAAGAAAGCGGACATCAAACAGGGCTTTACACTAATCCTAATGATCCAATAGGATACTCAATTGATGCCGTTGTTCAATATTTGAAATCAAGAAATGTTGAAATGGACAAGGTAGTTATCGGTGCAGCATTCTATACACGTGGCTGGGACTCAGTGCCTGAGGGGGACGACTCAACTCATCCAGGTTTATTCCAAGAAGCTGCAATTTCTTCAAAAGATGCTGATGGCACGCCTTCAAGAGGTGCAGCTAATGAAGCGCCATTGACAATCGGAGATGGTGGGCGTAGCAGTGGTATCTGGTCATATCGGAATATGGCTGCGCTGAAAGCGAAAGTGCCTGACTTGACAGAATATTGGGATAATATTGCTCAAGCACCTTATCTTTATAGTAAAAGTACAGGTAATTTCTTTACCTTTGATAATGTCAGATCAGTTCAAGCAAAAGCTGATTATGTGAAAGAAAATCATTTAGGCGGAATGATTTCTTGGATGAGTTCAGAAGATAAGGACAACAATGGGGATAATGTTCGTGATGAATTAACCAAGGCAATCGCAACTGAATTATACGGTTCTGCTAAATTGCCAGATGTCATTCAAGACGGTAATGAACCACTTAATGTTGATGTCAAGATAAATGTTGTTCCAACAGATTCAGGAAAAAATGGCTACGGCTTTACAATTGACAATAATGAAGTACTTGAGCCTTACGCAGGAGATGCACTACCATTAGCAGATAATTTTTACAGTACAATTAAAAAAGCTAAATTTATCATTACGATGAAAGACGGTAGTACGCTAGCTAAAGGTGACTATAAAGCTGGAACAGTTACTGCGCAAGACGGTAAAACGATTGTTGATTTAAGCTCAGTCTATGATGCGAAATTTATCAGTCCAGGTACGGAATATGACTTTAAATTAGCAACTACAGATGGTGGGGATGTTGATCCGGATAATGTTAAATCTGTGGAATTAGAGCAATTCTATGATAGTAATACACTGTTATCTGCACAAACCATTTATGGCAGTGATACGCCACTTGAAAATCAAAAACCCGTTTTTTCCGGTATAACGGACGAAACGATTGATTTAGGGTCAGTATTTAATCTATTAGCTAATGTAAGTGCGACAGATAAAGAAGATGGTGATTTAACCTCTAAGATTACAGTTTCTGGTACAGTAGATACGAATAAAACAGGAACGTATGAACTGACTTATACCGTTGAGGATTCTGGAGGACAAAAAATATCTGCCAAACGCAAAATTACTGTTAAAGCAGCAAATGAAGAAAATGCACCGGAGTTTCACGGCGTTTCTGATAAAACAATCTTTGTAAATGATGACTTTGATTCATTAGCAGGCATTAGCGCAACAGATGCTAGCGGCAACGATATTACCAATAATATTACGGTTACAGGTAATGTTGATACGACTAAAGTAGGCAAATATCTACTTACTTATCAAGTGATTTCAGCGTCTGGCACTCAAGCTACGGCGCAACGAACAATTACTGTTAAGGCAAAAGCTACTGATCCGGTTGATTCGGCAGCGGAAATGGTTAATCCAAAAAATCAGGTCATGGTTGGCTATTGGCACAATTGGGCTTCTAAAAATGATGGCTACAAGCAGGGAACTGCCATTGCAATGAATTTAGATGATGTTAATGCAGCTTATAATGTGGTAGATGTTTCATTTATGAAAGCCTCAGGAGATTCATCTATTCCGACCTTTAAGCCATATGACCAAACAGATGAAGAATTTCGTTCTCAGGTTGGTGAATTAAATGCACAGGGGCGTTCAGTGTTACTTGCTTTAGGTGGTGCAGATGCACATATTGCGCTGACTGAGCAAGACAAGGCAGCCTTTGTTGCAGAAATCATCAGACAGGTAGATACTTATGGCTTTGACGGTTTAGATATTGACTTGGAACAAAGTGCCATCACAGCGGCTCAAAATCAAACAGTTATCCCAGAAGCTTTAAAAGAAGTTAAGGCGCATTATGCAAAAGAGGGGAAAAACTTCTTAGTGACAATGGCACCAGAGTTCCCGTATTTGAAAGCAGCAGGCTCTTATGCGGCGTATATTAACGCATTAGCAGGTCAGTATGACTGGATTAACCCACAGTATTATAACCAAGGTGGTGACGGCGTCTCAGGAGAAAATGGTCAATGGTTAGCGCAAAATAATGACGCTAAAAAAGAAGATTTCTTGTACTATTTATCAACAGCCTTGATTACTGGAACTGACGGTTACGCAGCATATGTTCAAATTCCAGCAAATAAATTAGTCATCGGTTTACCTTCTAATCCAGATGCAGCCGGCAGTGGTTATGTAATTGATCCATCCGCATTAAGTGGTGCAATGGCACGCTTAACAGCAGCAGGACATACGATTAAAGGCTTGATGACTTGGTCAGTTAACTGGGACAATGGTTTAAATGCAAGTGGTCAGCACTATAATTGGGAGTTTGTCAATCGCTATGAAAGCTTAATTAATTATGACGGCGAAATTGTTGACGAGAATCAAAAGCCGATTATCACCGGTGTGCATGATGTGACGATTACAACAGGAGATTCATTTGATCCGTTAAGCGGTGTTAGTGCAACAGACTATGAAGACGGTAATTTAACGGATAAGATTCAGGTGACAGGGACGGTTGATACCAATAAAGCAGGCAGCTACAAATTAATTTACTCTGTTGAAGATAAAGAAGGTCAAAAGGTTTCAAAGGAGAGAATTGTAACTGTTCAAGATGAAGCAGCACCAAGCTTTACAGGTGTGGGAGATGTGACTTTAACAGTTGGAGAGCAGTTTAACCCATTAACTGGCGTGAAAGCAATTGATGTCAATGGTAATGATGTGACTGCTGCAATTGAAGTGACATCAAATGTCGATACAACTAAAGTAGGTAGTTATGAAGTAACGTATAGCGTTGTTTCTGTATCTGGGAAAGCTGTTGCGACTAAGACACGCCAAGTGAGTGTTAAAGAGTTTACCGGTAACGAATGGAATGCCGATACAATCTATCTAGGCGGCGACACTGTCATCTACAATGGTGTTGAGTATACAGCTAAATGGTGGACTAAAGGAGATGTTCCAGGTGAGTCTGACGTTTGGTCAGAAGTGAGTTATCATTCAACAACTGCTCAGGAATATTCAGCAAGCCGCAGCTATCAAGTAGGCGACACTGTCATCTACAATGGTGTTGAATATACAGCTAAATGGTGGACTCAAGGTGATATACCAGGCATCTCTGATATTTGGGAAGCAGTCAATTAAATAAGATAAAAACTAAAGCAGGTCAAGGTTATTTTTACAATAATCTTGACTTTTTTGATATGGCGCAAGTAAAGATTTGGAAGAAAGCTAGAAAATTTCAAGCTTTGCGCAAAATTTCTTTTTTAAGCTTTAAATTGCGCTATTTTTTAACGGTATCAATGAGTTTAATCATAGAATTGAAATCAATAAACCATGCACATTCGTGATTTTGGTAGTGGGGGGGAGAACAAATAAACTCTTATCTCGTTAAATAATAGCAACCGCTTTCTAAAAATAGAGTTTTCAATTATAATTAAATCAGTTGGAAAACGAGCATTTAAGGAGGAGGGTCAATTGAAGTTTTTAAATTTATTTAAGAAAGGTAGCGCTGGGCAGGTTGAAAAATCTTTTACGCCAAAGCTAAAGGAGAATTATCAAAGCATTGATCCGTTTATTGATGTTGTGCTAAGTGATGATGAGGTGAAAAAAGTGACGCTAATTGCAGCAAGTATTGCAGCGGGAGATTATCCGAAAACGAAGTTTAAGCTGAAATCAATCCGTAAGGAAAATCCCGAGTTTAAGCGGATAAGTCTGATTACAGCAAGCATTGCAGCAGGCACTCAGACATATTCAAGCTTCAAAATCAAATCAATCAAAAAATTAAATCAGGAGGGTTAATTGTATGTTAAGAAAATTCAAAATCAAAATTGATGGAGTCAGTTATTTGGTCGAAATGGAGGAAATCGGTGTGGAAAATCAGCCGCAGGTTGCCTACATTTCGGAGAAGCCTAAAGCTGAGGAAGCACCAAAACCTATAAAAGAAGAAGTGGTAAGTGTTGCAACTAGTGCGACAAGCGAGCAGATTACCTCGCCCATGCCAGGTAAGATATTGGAGCTTTTAGTCGATATAGGGGATTCTGTTATAGAAAATCAGCCGTTGTTGATTTTGGAAGCGATGAAGATGGAAAATGAAATTGTTGCTTCAAAGGGAGGAAAAGTTATTAACATCGCGGTATCGAAAAATCAAACTGTCGATAGTGGAAAACTATTGCTGGAAATTCAATAGGGGGCAAGAATGGAAAATTTAATTAGTGGCATATTATCAATCACTGCAGGTCAGATATTTATGATGTTAATTGGTTGTGTGTTGATGTATCTCGGGATAAAAAAAGAATATGAACCGACTTTATTAGTACCAATGGGTTTAGGAACGTTATTGGTTAATTTTCCAAATTCAGGCTTGATTGGTGAGCATGGACCTTTGACGGCATTGTTTCATTTTGGAATTGATACGGAGTTATTTCCATTGCTATTATTCATTGGAATTGGCGCAATGATTGACTTTGGACCATTGCTATCTAATCCGTTAATGCTTTTATTTGGCGCAGCAGCACAGTTCGGTATTTTCTTTACAGTGATTATTGCGATTTTTTCAGGCTTTAATATTCATGAAGCAGCAAGTATTGGGATTATCGGTGCAGCAGATGGTCCAACTTCAATCTTTGTTTCCAATCAGCTGGCTAAAAATCTCCTTGGACCGATTTCTGTTGCTGCTTATTCGTACATGGCATTAGTACCGATTATTCAACCCTTTGCAATCAAGCTAGTGACAACAGAGAAGGAACGTAAAATTCGGATGACCTATCATGCCTCAGGTGTTTCGCAGACAGTTAAAATTCTTTTTCCAATTATCATTACAATCATTGCCGGTCTGATTGCGCCAATTAGCTTACCCTTGGTCGGCTTCTTGATGTTTGGAAATATCTTACGTGAATGTGGTGTCTTGGAGAGATTGAGTATTTCTGCACAAAATGAATTAGTTAATCTAATCTCGATTTTGCTCGGCTTGACCATCTCAATTCAGATGACGGCAGATAAGTTTTTAAACCTACAAACGCTCCTCATCATTTTATTTGGCTTGATAGCCTTTGTCATGGATTCAGTCGGTGGGGTCTTGTTTGCCAAATTTGTTAATTTATTTAGGACTGAAAAAATCAATCCAATGATTGGTGCGGCAGGCATCTCAGCCTTTCCAATGAGCAGTCGTGTCATTCAAAAAATGGCGACCGAAGCTGATCCGCAGAATTTTGTTTTGATGTATGCAGTTGGGGCAAATGTCGCAGGGCAAATTGCCAGCGTGGTAGCTGGCGGTTTATTGCTTAGTTTCTTTAGTTAATGAGAGGTGTATGATGCAAGAAAATTTAATCCAAGCATTACAGCTAATGATATTTGGAATGGCTGGCGTCTTTTTAGTACTTTTTCTGATTTATTTAACGAGTCGATTGCTGTTGAAATTATTCCCTGAAAAGCGTGGTGATCAAAATGAGTGAGCGGAAGGTAGAGATTGTTGAAACGGTATTAAGGGACGCTCAACAGAGCTTAATTGCAACACGTTTACCGATAGAGGATATGCTGCCCATTTTAGAAACAATGGATGAGGTTGGCTATTTTGCAATTGAATGTTGGGGTGGTGCGACTTTTGATAGCTGTCTACGTTTTTTAAATGAAGATCCTTGGGAGCGCCTAAGAATTTTTCGACAGAAATTTAAAAAGACTAAGCTTTTGATGCTGCTACGTGGGCAAAGCTTACTAGGTTATCGCCACTATGCTGATGACGTTGTCGAGGCATTTGTTAAGCAGGCAATTGAAAATGGGATTGATATTATTCGGATTTTTGATGCATTAAACGATTTACGTAATATCAAAACAAGCTTAGAAGCTTGCAAGCGATATGGTGGTCATGCGCAATTAACGATTGCCTATACAGTCAGTCCGGTTCATACTTTGGAATATTTCACTGATTTGGCAGTTCAAATGGCTGAAATGGGTGCGGATTCGATTTGTATTAAGGATATGGCGGGGATTATGACGCCTGATAAGGCGTATTCGTTAGTATCAAGTATTAAAGCACGTGTCAATTTACCCCTTGAGGTTCATACCCATGCAACTGCTGGGATTTCTAAGATGACTTATTTGAAGTCGCTTGATGCGGGGGCAGATATTATTGATACGGCAGTTTCACCATTCTCAGGTGGCACGAGCCAGCCAGCAACTGAGTCAATGATTTTGGGAATGTCAGGTTTAGGCTATCAAACAGATTTAAATATTGAAAAGCTAAATGAGGTTGCAGATTATTTCAAACATATTCGGACGAAGTATCGAAGTAATGGTTTATTGAAGCTAAAAATGCTTTACACGGAGCCTAAGGCCTTGCTTTACCAAGTGCCAGGCGGTATGCTGTCAAATCTCTTATCGCAGCTGACTGAGCAGGGACTTGAGGATAGATATGATGAGGTTTTAGCAGAGGTTCCCCATGTCAGAGAGGACTTAGGCTATCCGCCACTAGTTACACCGATGAGCCAAATGGTTGGCACACAGGCATTGATGAATGTCGTAACAGGAGAGCGATATAAACTCGTTTCTCAAGAGATTAAAAATTATCTTAGGGGAGAGTATGGCAAAACTGTTGCGCCGATTGATGAAGCTTTTAGACGTTCAATTATCGGAGATGATAAGGTTATGACTGAAAGAGTAGCAGACAGTCTAGGAGCGGAGCTGCCACGATTGAGTGAGGAGATAGGGGAATACGCCAAAACGATTGAGGACGTGTTGGATTATGCATTATTCCCACAGGTCGCGCGTGATTTCTTAGGCAGAAGAGAAGATCCATTTTATGATGTGCCTGTACAGGAGGTTGAAGTAGAGATTTAAGGCTAATAGAGATTTGGACAGACTGATATTCCCCTTATCAATATGAAGGTGGGACAGCATCGTTTAACGACGCAGAAAATTAGGAAATTGATGGCAAATATTCACCAATGTTCGGAAATTTATCTATTTTCCTAGTCGTTGCTGCATTGTCCCACGTGAAGCACGAACATTAAACAGGAAACAAAGACTTTTTGGGTCAGACTCTATTGATGAGGGGTATACCAGATTGGTCTAGGTCTTTTATTTTCGTGATATACGAGAGTTAATGTACTGTCGCCATAGGAAATGGAGCTAAATTTCTGCGTACAAAACGCTGATTGCTTCATTTTCTTTTTGTTCGGTCTAATCAAAGAGGAATTACGGTACGTTGATTGTACCTAAGAGTGCTATTAAAGTTTATCAGTACTTGTTATAGTAGAAATGGAGGTAGGAGTATGATTGATTATCGGCTAAGCTTTATTGTTAATCACGCAGCTGAAGTGATGACCTTTGAAGCTGCGTCAAAGGTTTCAGGCTTGTCAGTTCAGCAGGTCAGATTGGAAATTAAAAAACTTAATCAATGCTCAGAGGCTATACTTAAGCAGTCGGTTAAAATAAATCCTCAGGATTTTTATTTACCTAAATCAATTGCTAAGCATTGGGTAGACTTGTTCTTTAACGAGAGAGAAATTGACGTCATCTACTCTGAATACGAACGATATGCAATGATTTATCTATTGATTTTTGGACAGTTGGAGGATTTATCGGTCTTTCATTTTCAGGAATTTTTCTTTGTCAGTAAAAATACCGTCCTAAATGATCTTAAGAAGCTACGTGATTTTTTAAGCGAAAGTAAGATTGAAATCGTCTATTCAAGGAAAAGCGGTTTTTATCTTGATGGTGACGAGTTGAATATTCGAAAATTTGCTTATCAGCTGTTGGGAATGTTAGAAAATCAAAGAAATGGTAGTCGATTACTTTTTAAAGGCTTGTTGATGAAATCAAATACGTATTATGCCAGCTGCCGTGGTCATTTTTTACAAACCATTTCAGATTTTAACTTGTCCTTTGTGCCTTCTCGCATTACGACGATGAGTTATTTCTTTGCTTATCTTTTACATCGCACTAAGTCTACTTTAATCAGATTTACTTCGGCAGATGAAGAATTGCTTTTGCCACTAATTGCTTATCAGGCGAGTGCGCAATTCTTATCTCACTTTCCAGCATTGTCAAACAATCAAATGGAAACGCTCTATCTCACAGTTGCTTTGATGACTGCCTTACAAGGAGAAATCAGGGATAAGTCACTAGAATTCTTGCTGGAATGTGCAAGCAAAATCATTCATCAAGTAGAACGCTTAGCGGCAGTAGAGTTTAGTGATTATCGTAATCTATTAATGGATTTATTCTATCATCTTGTGCCCGCTTATTTTAGAATTCGCTTTGACTTTCCGCTTGATAATATCTTAATTGACAAGATTAAACTACAGTACAGTGAGCTGTTTGAGATTATCCGTATCGGTTTATTTCCACTCACGCAGCTAGTTAATAAAAATATTCCTGATGATGAAGTAGGATACTTTACAATTTTGTTTGGCGGAGCACTCAAAAATCAAAATACTTCAACTGCTACAACTCACTTGAAGGCATTGATTGTCTGCCCGAATGGGATTAGCTCATCATTAATCATGAAGGCAGAGCTTAAGGAATTATTTCCGCAGATTGATTTCTATGAAGCTAATTTGGTTTCAGGAAGCTTGACAGAAGTTGAGGCAGACAGCTTTGATTTGAGCTTTTCAAGCGTCCCGATTACGGGTTCAAAGAAAAATTATCTGATTAATCCAATTCTCTCACAGCTGGAGAAGAATGAATTAGTCAAAAGGGTACAAGAGGATTTTTTATTTCCAAGTCGAATAATGCCATCGGTTGATGAAATTATTCAGCTCCTACTACCCTATATTGAATTAAAAAAGGGAATGACAACAAAGAAGCTCCATAAGATGGTTCAAAGAAAAGTTAACCAAGAAATGAAAAGAAGGGAAGATAATCGACCAATGTTATCAGAATTATTAACAGATGAAATGATTGCTTTAACTGATGAAGTACTGGATTGGAGGGCTGCAATTAGATTAGTTGCAAAACCGCTTGAGCTCAATGGGAGAATTACCGCTAACTATGTTGATGCGATGATTCAGAAGGTGACAGACTACGGGGCATTTATTCATATCGGGCATGGTGTCGCCTTGCCTCATGCCAGACCAGAGGAGGGTGTTAAAGAATTAGGAATGTCTTTACTTAAGGTTAAGACGCCAGTATTGCTACTGGATAATCCAAAGCATGCAATCAATATCTTTATCTGTCTTGCCGCAGTCGATAATGAAACACATCTTAAGGCGCTTGCCGGCTTGACTAAAATTTTATCAGATAAGGATATGCTGACAAGGTTGCTTGAAGCAGATGGAGTCGCAAAAATCAGAGAAATTATTATTGGAGGAGAAGAAGAATGATGAGATTTGCAGCAGTTTGTGGTTCAGGGTTAGGCTCAAGTTTTATGGTGGAGATGAATATCAATACAGTTTTACAAAAGCTGGGGGTGAGCGATGTAGAGGTGGCACACTATGATATGGGTAGTGCGACACCGGATTTGGCAGATGTTTTCTTTGTTGCAAGTGATCTTGGTGATAGTGCAGGACATTTGGGAGAGGTAGTGGTTTTAGACAGTATTATTGACATGGACGAATTGACACAAAAAGTGCAGGAGGTTTGCGTGAGTAAAGGATTATTGTAAGTTCTACGCCTTATCTATTGCGATAGCTGCATGGCTATTATCATTCGGGGAAAATCGTTAAAATATTGTGCAATATTTAGACAATAATTTGGGATTTATTTCACAATAATAGAAGTCGTCTAATGATAGTAGGAGAATAGTTAAACAGCTTGGGAGAAGTAAACGAATGATTTAAAGGAGAGAGATGAAGATGAAAGGATTTTTAGATGTTTTAGTAGATGTTGCTAGTACACCTGCTTTATTGGTTGCGTTGATTGCAGTATTGGGAAATGTTTTGCAGAAAAAAGATATCGGCGCTACGGTCAAGGGCGGTATTAAAACATTCATTGGTTTTTTAGTTGTAACAGCAGGAGCAGGTGTGATTGAAGCTTCTCTAGCGCCTTTTGGTGAGATGTTTCAGGCTGCGTTTAAGATGCAAGGCGTTGTGCCGAATAATGAAGCGATTGTTGCAGTTGCGCTGACGACTTACGGAACTTATACGGCCCTGATTATGCTAGTAGGCATGGTGTTTAATATCCTGATTGCTAGAATAACACGTTTCAAATACATCTATTTAACAGGACATGCAACGCTTTATATGGCGTGTATGATTGGTGTTATTTTGAGCGTGACTAAGATGAATACGGTGCTTTTAGTTTTGTTTGGCGGACTGGCATTAGGAATTTGTAACACGATTTTCCCAGCGATTGCTCAGCCTTTTACAAGACAGATTACTAAGAATGACTCGGTTGCGTTAGGACATACAGGTAATTTTGGTTATGCGCTTTCTGGTTTAATTGGTAAATATGTCGGCAATAAGGAAAAATCAACTGAGGATATTAACTTTCCAAAAGGCTTGGCATTTCTTAGAGATTCAACGGTCAGTATTACTTTGACGATGACGGTGGTTTATGTGATTGTTGCCTTGTTTACAGGTAGTGACTACATTACTAAAAATTTAAGTGATGGGACTAATTTCATCATTTTTGCAGTTCAAAAGGCAGGCTCATTTGCGGCGGGTGTCTTTGTCATTCTAGCTGGAGTGCGCTTGATTTTAGCAGAAATCGTGCCGGCATTTAAAGGGATTTCTGAGAAGCTTGTTCCAAACTCAATTCCTGCACTAGATTGTCCGATTGTCTTTCCATATGCACCGAATGCGGTTTTAATTGGCTTTTTAACTAGCTTTGTAGGCGGAATTGTTAGCTTGCTGATTATGATTGCGACCGGTATGACGGTGATTATTCCAGGTGTTGTACCGCATTTCTTCTGTGGTGCGACTGCAGGAGTCTATGGTAATGCAACAGGTGGCGTGCGTGGTGCAGTGATTGGTTCCTTTGTCCACGGTGTGATGATTAGCTTTATGCCAATTCTTTTAATGCCGGTTATGGGCGAGCTAGGCTTTAAGGGTTCGACTTTCTCAGATACAGACTATGGTGTGGCAGGAATATTCCTAGGTAAGCTTGCAAATGCAGGTGGTCAAGGCTTAGTCATTGGCGGAATTATTGCTGTCTTAGCGCTCCTTATCGTTTTAACACTATTAGGACGCAATCAAGTGGCTACGACGAAATAATGAGGACTGAAATCATGACAAATAGCTCTGATTTAACAAATTTTGCGGCACAAATCCGCTTAGATAGTTTAAAGACGTTAAAGAAAATGGGACAGGGACATCTTGGCGGCGCATTCTCGATTATTGAGCTGCTTGCTGTTTTATACGGTAAACAAATGCGAATTAATCCGCAAAAGCCAAATTGGAGTGAGCGGGATTGGCTAGTTTTATCTAAGGGACATGCCGGTGTTGCATTATACAGCGCCTTGGCAAATTTGGGTTATTTCGATAAATCCTTACTTGAAACGCTCAATCAAGGCGGAACGACACTGCCCTCACATCCGGATTGCAATAAAACAGTCGGTATTGATGCAACAACAGGCTCACTCGGTCAAGGGACGTCAATTGCCGCAGGGATTGCAACAGGCTTGCGCTTGAAAAATAAAAATAGTGACGTTTATTTAATCGTTGGTGATGGCGAACTGAATGAAGGGCAATGTTGGGAAGCGTTCCAGTATATCGCACATCATAAGCTCAATCATTGCATTGTCATTATTGACGAAAATAAAAAGCAGCTGGACGGATTTACGACAGATATTTTAAATCCTTTTAGTATTGTCGAAAAAATGCGAGCATTTGGCTTTAAAGTCTGGACAGCAAAGGGTTCAGATGTCGTTGCAATTGATACTGCAATCACTGAATGTAAAGCAACGAAAAATCAAGCAGTCTGTCTGGTTTTAGACTCGGTGAAGGGTCAAGGAGTTGCTTATTTTGAGAAGTTGACTCATAACCACTCAGTAAAATTTGGCAATCCAGAAGCAAAGGAGGCTTGTATAGCAGCGATTGAAGCGTTAAATGAAGTAGTAAGGAGTAAGAAATGTTCAAAATAGACAAAACTCAGCAGCTTGGTAAGCCATTAAGCCATTGCGTAGTTGATACCTTAGAGGAATTAATGGCAGGTGACGAGAGAATTATCGCACTTGATGCAGATTTGGGCGGGGCTAGCGGCTTTACAGCAATTGCTCAAAGCTACCCTGCGCGTTTTATCAATGCAGGCATTGCCGAAGCCAATATGGTGGGTGTTGCGAGTGGTTTAAGCATGACTGGCTTTATTCCATTCATTCACACCTTTGCACCATTTGCGACAAGACGTGTCTTTGACCAGCTCTTTATCTCTGGTGCTTATGCCAAAAATACGCTCAATATCTATGGCTCAGACCCCGGTTTTACTGTCGGTCTTAATGGCGGAACGCATACGAGCTGGGAGGATGTTGCTTTAATGCGAACGATTCCGGAGGCAGTGGTTTGTGACGCTGCTGATGCAGTCCAGATGAAATGGTTGATTGAAGCTTTTAGCCAAATTCCAGGGATTCATTACGTCAGAGGTAATCGCAAGGCGGTAGAAAATGTTTATGCTGAGGGCTCAAGCTTTACGCTTGGTGTCGGTAATGTTGTGAGAGAAGGCAGTGATTTACTTTTGATTACTAGCGGTCAGCTGCTAAGTGAAGTTTTAAAGTTAGCGGACAGCTTGATAGAGTTAGGGATTTCCTCAGAAGTGATTGATATGTTTACAATCAAACCGCTAGATGTGGATTTGATTGTAAGTGAAATTGTCGGTAAACGTGCGGTTGTTACGGTAGAAAATCATTCAATTATTGGCGGACTTGGCAGCGCAGTTGCCGAAGTTTTAGCGGAGCGTGGCGTGAATATTCCACTGACACGCATTGGTGCACGAGACGTCTTTGGAGAAGTCGGAACACCGGATTTTCTGCAAAAAGCGTTTGGGCTAACCGCAGAACAAATGAAAGATGAAGTTAAAATGCGATTTAGTTAAATTACTTAAATCATCAAAGAGCTGTGAGCTTGGCAATTAAGCTAAATTCACAGCTCTTTTTTGCTGGCATTATAGAGCACTGAATTACGTACGTTCAATTTTTCTACTAGAAATCAACATTAACTATCGAGCAGCTTTATAGCGGTAGCCTTGCCTATTTACTCGCACTTTTTTGGAAAATTTGCCACGCAACAACCGACAAATAACACTTTAGAAGTAGCGAAATTGAAGTGTTTAAAACCAGATGAATTTTTGTATTTCTAAAAAAGATAAATATTATTTAGAAAATGACTAGACAAACTAAATAAATAGCGGTATGATTATTTCGTTAGCTGATAAGAAAACTAAATAATTA
>JAISYB010000047.1 GCA_031270215.1 Streptococcaceae bacterium
GTAATTTAGAGAGGAATGCGGTCTGATTTTGTTATATTCCTGTCTGTAATTTTTATCATAGCTCTAGCTTCAGTCAATGTGTAAAACACCTCGCGGTTTAACAATACCTGATCCAAATATTTCTGCGACCATCTCCTTCCGTCTGATTCCTCCCGCACGATTTACACAAATATCTTTGCTTACCTTTCGTAAAACCATTCTTACAAAATGCTTCCGAACCACAATGCTCACATACCCCATAGCTTCTCTCCTAACTACTACAGTACTATATAATATCTATTCTTATTGGATAATCTAAATGGCAGGAACCGCGATTGCGCCGGGAACACCAAGAAATGCGGCAACAATAGCATCAGCTGCATTGTCAATAGGCCCCTGCTGCAAGAGGTTGAGCGCTCCATGCGCGTCAAAAAATAATTCAATGTGCGGAGCAAGAGCTCCCGTAGAAACAACTGCGGCTGCTCTGATAGCAGCGGAATTTAATACTGGAGTCTCATGCATCGTTAACAGCACAATTTGCACACCATCCTGCGGCAACAATCAGTCTGCTGGCAGCTATTCTAGCATTTCGAATATGTACTGGAACAGGACCTGCAGCATGAGCAACTGCTAACTCAGGAAATCCAATAATTGCGTTAGTGCTAGCAGGATCAACAAGCCCCCAAGGCCCTGCAGCGCCATCCACCTTGACTCCATCAGGAGCCGGAACAGCAGCTAGTGTGTCATTAGGAATCTCAACAGGAGCGCCGACTCCATTTGCAGCAATCAAAGCTAAAGAACTAAAAATTTCACTTGCTAATGCATTTACTGTATCTATGTTATAATCGATGCTGTATAAGCCATCAACATTTTCCACAAGTCCACAAACTATCACAACTGCGGTCGTATAAGCCAACAAGCTGCCTTTTATTGCGTTATCTAGGAATTTTTTCCAAAATCCTCTTTTCTTCATAATATCCTCCATTGTTATCAATTTAATTCCCCACATGATCGGTATCTTACAAAAAATTTAACAAAAAGTAAAAATACAAAAAGAAATTACGCTTTGTGGAGAAAAAAATAATAAAAGCCAAAACTCAATTTAGCATAAGTGGTAGCTTTTTTTCTGTAAAGAATCTGCGTCAACAAAAATAAGGCGCAATTGATCTCCCAGTTGCAAATAGCAGCGATTAGGTTAAATCTTAAAGCGAAACGTTTTCGTCTATTTCTATATTTATCAGCGATGATTTTGAATCGCTTGATCAAGGCAATAACATTTGCTACAAGTACTCTTATTTTAGATAATTCTCGATTCTTTTTTTTATCTTCTTTGCTCAAAGGATTTTTTTTAGTTCTCTTTTTTGGGATTTCAGAATTCGCGTGAAGTTTCTGAATGCCTTGACATCCAGAATCTTCAAGCGTTTTAATTTTAGGATGTATATAAACTTTGGATTCTTTGAAAAGTCTAAAATCGTGCTTTTTTCCTTCTCCGAACGCTGTGCATATAATTTTTTTTTATTGGTTTCATCAACTGCAATTTGAGCCTTTAAGGTATGTCGCTTTTTCTTGCCGGAATAGTATCTTTTTTGTTTTTTTTGGTCTTTGAATTGGGCTCTCCGATACGTCCATCAGAACAATCTTACATTCAGAGCATCTGTTGATGAGAGCCTTCTTGCCAGGCAACGCAAAATCTGAATGCTTGATCAACGTATCTTCTACCCACTTAATCGTCTTATACGCAGAGCTTTCGCTGATCCTGTAGCTCGTACCAATGTGAAAATATGTGCGATATTCTCTCAAATACTCCAGCGCAATCAGAAGTTGATCCTCTATACAAAAAGCTTGCTACTGCAACCTCTGTGCCATCTCTTGGCTTTATAAGCCTCAGACAAAATCTCAACCTTATGCTTAAATAGACCTTCTGCGAAAGTGTGATCGCTCATTTTGGTGTGTTTATCCAATTTTCGCCGAAAAAAGTCCATTTTAAAGCCCATACAATGTACTTTTGGCATGTGGTTGGTGAGAAAATGCCCCCAATAAATCTGACAGCTTTTGTTTTAATAGTTTCGCAGAAGGTCCAATGCTCTTGTTTTCATCGACGAGCGATTGATATTCCTCATAAGTTTCTCGGTCACATATTTAATCTCGACAATTCAAAATCTTAAGCTTTATTAACAAAAATTTTCGGAAAAACACGTCTCAAGCTCAACTTTGAGTGGTAGCGGGAGAGGGATTCGAACCCCCGACACGCGGATTATGATTCCGCTGCTCTAACCGACTGAGCTATCCCGCCAAATGAGACGAAATGGTACAACACAACATACCAAGAATCAACAATTTC
Source organism: Streptococcaceae bacterium (assembly GCA_031270215.1). Taxonomy (GTDB): domain Bacteria; phylum Bacillota; class Bacilli; order Lactobacillales; family Streptococcaceae; genus MMGLQ5-1. The sequence goes on from JAISYB010000047.1 coordinate 2,321, forward strand.
AAAAAAAAGAATTGACAATTAAAGATATGTCTATCCATATTAGAGACTGATTTCCAACATTTTATTAAAATTCATCAGTCGTCTTGTTATATTCGGATAAAAGGCTGAAAAATCAACACATCTTTGGTTGTTAAATCCCTCACAGATCTTGTCGTTGTCGAGATATGGGAAAAAATCGACAGGAATTACTTCTGGATGATGTTGATTACGAAAAGCTATTTAGGCGAAATATTTGCTTGCTAACCAAAAAAGACAATAATACCATTCTTCATTATTAAATACCCAAGTAGTTATTTTTGCATATTTGAGCAATTGAGTAATTTTGCAGTGAATTAATGAATTTTTCCACGCTGATCTCTATTTGCACCAATGGGTAATGTCCTGAATTAATTGTGCATTAAGTTAGTAAGTGATATAAAGTAGTGTAGAAGTGTTTATGCTGGAGGTAATTGAGATGGTCTACACTACGTTAAGATGTCCACATTGTGGTA
>JAISYB010000164.1 GCA_031270215.1 Streptococcaceae bacterium
TGATTTGCCTGCTCTGTATATCTCGAATCGGTGATTAAAATAGCTTCATCTGGCGTAATCAAGACCGTACCATTTGTTCCTGTAAAGCCTGTCAGATAGAAAACATTCTTTAAATTTTGGATTAAAAGTGCGTCAATTGCTTTAAACTTCATCTTTTTTCTGATTTTTTCAATTTTAGTTGGCATATTTATCCCTCTTTTCTGTAGAAATTGTTACAATCAATTATAGCACTAAACTTAATGGATACTAGAAAAGAGGTTGTGAAAATGAAATTTGTTAGCTGGAATGTTAATGGCTTGCGTGCTGTGGAGAAGAAAAGTCCTAGTTTTACGGAAATATTTGAACGATTAGGGGCTGATTTCTTCTGTATTCAGGAAACTAAGCTGCAAGAGGGGCAGTCGCCGATTGATTACCCAGATTACTTTGAATATTGGAATTATGCAGAGAAAAAGGGTTACTCGGGTGTTGCAATCTTTGCCAAGCATGAGCCGTTAAACGTCAGTTATGGTTTGGGGATTGCCGAACATGATCAGGAAGGGCGAGTCATCACTTTGGAATATAATGATTTTTTCTTAATCAATGTTTACACGCCAAACGCTAAGCGTGACCTTGCCCGCCTTAGCTACCGAATGGTTTGGGAGGACGCTTTTAGAAGTTATCTCAATCAACTTAAGGCTAAAAAGCATGTCATCGTCTGTGGTGACTTAAATGTCGCTCATCAAAATATTGATTTGAAGAATTGGAAAACCAATCAAAAAAACGCCGGCTTTACGCCTGAGGAGCGTGGTAAGTTTGGCGAGTTATTACAAAGTGGCTTTGTTGATAGCTTCCGCGCGCTTCACCCAGAGCGGACTGGTGCTTACTCTTGGTGGAGCTATCAGTTTAACGCACGCAAAAACAATGCTGGTTGGCGGATAGATTATTGGTTAGTTGATGAGGGGCTAAAGGATAAAATCATCTCAGCTGACATCTTAGCTGACATCTACGGAAGTGACCACTGTCCAGTCGTCATGGAAGCAAGTCTTGATACCGATAGCTGATACCGAGATAAGACGAACACCCCAAGCAGATACCGCTTGGGGTGTTTTAGTCTTGCGCTACACAGAAAGATGAAAAGTTTACTTAGACTCAGGTGCCAAAATCCATAGAGCAGGAACAACTTTAGGATTAGGATCAGTTGTTTTCATGGAACTAAATGCGCCGTCTGACTTGTCCACTATACCAGCATCGTCATCTTTTGCACCAGGCGAACGTAACCAAAAATAAATTTCCTTAAGCTTCGTGCCAATCAGACTGTTTGCATATTGACTATTACCCTTATCATTTGTACTTTCAAGCGTTCGAAGATCTCCAAAGCTTAAGGCAAAAGCTTGTTGCTCTCCTAGTCCACCCACACCTACAGCACTTACATCTTTACTCGCATCATCAACCATTTGATACTTATCATTACTCCAAGTTCCGTACTCGGCCAGAGTGCTTCCGAACTGGTCTTTATAAGTGACAAAAGTTTTTGAATTTAAATTAACCTTACAGACCTTAGCCGCATTGTTCTCGTCCTTCGCAATAAATTCCTTGTAATAGTAATCTATGTACTTTTTCACATTTGAGCGGTCATAACCATTATCATTTTCACTTTCAAAGAAGGTCTTGGTTTGGTAAGAATCCTCTCCTCCAAGGAATCTAACCGCTGGTCTATCGTTAGGATTAACCCCGCCTTCTGTAATATTCATTTCTGCATTAGTTAACGGTTTTGTACGTAGAATCAACCACGCATTCGTACTTGTATCTTTCTTGAGAACAAGCCATTCTTCGCCGGCAAAGGTAGTTGTATCAACAGTGGGGCTGTCAGGGTTCTCAGGGACATCACCATCATCGTCGGGGGGGGGGGAGATTATTATCATCTATTTGATAGTACTTAACCGTTCCAAAAGACACCGAAACATTCGGCGTTGTGCTTGCTCTAGCTAGAGCAATTTCGCTCGCACTTTCGGTGCTGCCGTCACCAATAGGCCATTCCCACGAAATCGTAAGCGTATGGGCGAAAGTACTATGATTTGCACTGTTGTAATATAAGATTTGCTCTGATAGCTTTTTTTCAAAGTCGCTTGCTGACACTTTTTCCGCAACAGGGGTTTTATCATCAACCTGAAGAGAAAAACGCAGGCTGTTTTCTAGAATACCTTCTGTATCCTCATCTTTAGCCTTAACATCTCCTGTAAATGTTACCTTAACCTCGGTAAATTCAACTCTATAGCTAACCTCTGTTTTGCTATCAGTAATCTTGATTGCTTTTTTCCCCTTTGTCCCAGGGGCAATAACATTCTTATTAGCAGTTGAAGTAAAGACCGTATCGCTAGGCTCTGAACTGCTATGTCCTATATCTCCTTTATCCTGGACAGTATTGCCGTAGTAATATGATGAAAACAGGTCAAACTCAACATCTTTACCAACCTTCCATGTTGCAACCTGTGCGCTTTGGTCTTCTGTCGACGGCAAATTCAGCTCCTGCGTGTATTTCGCATAGCTGACCGAAAGAAAAGCAATGATAAAGATTAGCACTGTGCCGCCGGCAAATAAAACCGTTCGCTTGTTCAAGCTAAGTTTTTTCATTACCTTATGCCCCCCTTTCTCACAGCCAAAAACCACCCACGTCAAGGATTTCCCCTTTTTATTTCATATTGTTTGATTAATGTCATTTTAACACATCTCTACAAAAAATGAAAGAGGTAACATAAACCTATCACTTAAATTTATTTTTAACAAACACACATACTTCACGCTTAAAAATATATCCCCCAGCCACAGATTACCCTACTGAAAAACGAAGCGTTTGACGTTTTTTCTAGCAAATTTCTCTCAACCGTGTTAAGATATAAATATGACAAGGGAACGCACCAAAAGTACGTCCCCTTGAAAGTAGAACCGTTTGCGATAGCTTTATTTTAAATCATATTGAAATGACCCTAACTCGGCTAAAGTTATTGGGCGGTCATTTCTTTTTGTCGTTTTTAAGCAATTTAACAACCAAACCGACTAAAGCGATGGTAAACATACCAAAACCTAGCATGGTTTGAATTGTTTCAAATGCGGACAAAAGGCTTCTCCTTTCGTAGATTTTGGAAGTACGCTCATACGCACCACCTCACTTTCAAAGATAGCCACCGCCATAACTTTTCTACCTGTTCATTATAACATTGATTTCAGTTTTATTGAAGTTGTGAATTGAGAAAAGTGCTAAAAAAAGCCCCACGAAATTAATCGTGAGGGGAATTCCCTAAACCCGCTCTTTTTCAGTCATTTAGCTCAGTCTCCAGTTCTTCATAAGTATACCTCAAAGGTAATATCAGTCCCACATTATCGATATCCATATGAACGTCCGAAATATTTTCACACGATTTAACTTATCCCACTAAACGCATGGATACAGTTAACGAGATTTGACAAACCATTTAAATAAAAAACAACCGCTAATGCGTATTTCTTTTGCTTCAATGCTTTTGTGCCAAAGACGAGGCAGGCAATAAGCATGATTAAAGTAAAAATACCAAAGATAGATTTTTCCATTTCTTCATCTCCTCTAATTTGAGTTATGATCCTCGCCTACGACCTTGACTGCCGCGCCAAATAGCTCACGTGCTTCATCGATAAATTGCAGACGTTTTTCGTCTACTACTTCGCTTGATTGATTAGGCTGTATCTTCTCTTCATCTTGATTTTGTTTATTTGCACGAAATTGTGCACGAAACTGGTCACGAATCGGTAGCCAATTATCATGACCGATTGCTAATAGTCTTGGCGAAAAGCCGACCAGATTACTCATCACATTTTCAAATTCAAGCAGTAAATTCTCGTTAGCCATTGCTTTTTGTGCTAAGATTTCCTCTGAAAAATCCAAGATAACGCCAGCCTGACTTGCTGCAACTGGATTGCTGGCATTTAAAAGCGCACGCTGTATAGGCGATAAATGTTCCAAAAATTCATGCCAAACACGCTTGATGTCTACCAATCGCTGCTTTTCTGCTTCATTTAAAACCTTAATTAGCTCGTCCTTTGAAATGGTCGCAACAGGCGTTTTAGAAGCTGATGCTTGCTGAGTGATGACCGGCTGCACACTACTTTTTTTAGACTGCTTAAGTGTCGCAACTTCCCTTTTTAATGCGGCAATTTCCTCTTGCATGGCGGCTAGTAGTTGATTATCTATTGGAGTAGTTCTAGACGATCCCTCTGATAGCGTAATCGTTAGCACTTCTAGCAATAGCTTTGCTTGTGATGAAAAACGCATTGCTTCGCTCGCCTTGATAATTTTCTCAATGGCAGCAAATAAGCGCTCTGAGGTCACTTGCGCATTTTCAATAAACTGCTGCGTTGGCGTAGTGATTAATTGAGCGGCTTTTTGATAAAGTAATAAATCACGGAAATAAGCTAGAAGCTCATCTAAAAAGCGATTAACCTGAATCCCTTCCTCATATAAACGCTCTAAAGTGTTCAAGCCTACTTCGGCATTTTGCGCTAAAATAGCAGCCACATAGCTATCTTTCAGCTGGTTTGAAACCATTCCGCTGACAATTAAGGCATTTTCCACCGTTAGATGATTGGCATCTAGAGATAAGGCTTGATCGAGCGTTGATAAAGCATCACGCATACCGCCAGCAGCTGAGGTTGCAATCAGCCAAACTGCTTCATCAGAGAAAGGAATCTCATTTTCACTCAAGATAGACACCAAATGCTGCGCAATGTCAGAGGGTTTAATACTACGAAACTGAAATCTCTCAACTCTTGATAAAATGGTCGCCGGTACTTTATGTAATTCCGTTGTCGCAAGGATAAAGACGACATTTTCCGGCGGCTCTTCTAGCGTTTTTAAAAGTGCGTTAAAAGCACCGCTTGAGAGCATGTGCACTTCATCGATGATATAAACCTTATACTCACCCTGCGTTGCTGCATAGTTCACCTTATCTCGAATTTCCCTAATTTCGTCCACGCCATTATTACTTGCGGCATCAATCTCTAAAACATCATCGAATGTTCCGTTAGTGATACTTTGACAGATTGCACACTGATTACACGGCTCACCGTCCACTTGATTTGGACAGTTGACTGCCTTAGCAAATATTTTAGCAGCACTCGTTTTTCCAGTCCCTCTTGGTCCGGAGAAAAGATAGGCATGCGAAATCTTCCCTGTTTTAATTTCATTTCTTAATGCTAACGATACATTTTCTTGCCCAACCATTTCAGAAAAGGTCTGTGAGCGATATTTGCGATATAAAGCCTGATAACTCATGGATACCCCTTAGTTTTAAATTTTCTTTACTCGTGAACTCATCTCACACATTATAGCATATCTAGTGAATAACTTGTGAACTACTCACCACATAGCTAAACCTAACGGTTTTTAACGCTTGAAGTGGGAGCTTCTTGGGAATAGAGCATACTTGATAGCGTATTTCTT
>JAISYB010000101.1 GCA_031270215.1 Streptococcaceae bacterium
TCTGTCTGTCTGTCTGTCTGTCTGTCTGTCTGTCTGTCTGTCTGTCTGTCTGTCTGTCTGTCTGTCTGTCTGTCTGTCTGTCTGTCAAAGTATAATCCCCCTATTTAATTTGTCAATACTCGTTTAGATTTTTAGTCTATTTGTATTTCTCTAATATTTTTAATACTTTAGCAGGAACGCCACCCACCAAAGTATACGGTGGCACATCTTTTGTCACCACTGCACCTGCTGCAACCACACAGCCTTGACCTAATGTAATCTCTCCGATTATTACTGCATTGGCGTAGATTGTCACATCATCTTCGATTGTTGGATAAGTAAACTCTTCTATTCTCCCACATCTTGGATTGCCAGCACCAACTGTCACGCCTTGATAGATTTCCACATTTTTACCAATTTTACTCCCCATACCTAAAACGATGTTCATCGGATGAGGAAATTTAAGATCACTTGAAATAGATTCTCCCCCAGAAATGTACACATTAGCCGTATGCACCAAATAATGTCTTAAAAACACTCTTAATAACGAATATCTTGTCGATAACATTAAACGTATTAGATATCTCCTTCGACCTTCTGTACGATATAGAAAAGCTGCTATTCTCTTAAGAAAACGAATTGCTTTTGGACGCTGTCCTGTCCTGTCCTGTCCTGTCCTGTCCTGTCCTGTCCTGTCCTGTCCTGTCCTGTCCTGTCCTGTCCTGCGTCATTATAAAATTTCTCCTTCCTTGTTTGTCAATGCTTTTTTAGTATATCAAAAATTAAATATTTATTCACGAAATTTAATGCAAAAAAAGCGGTCGTGCTCAATCGACTTCCACCACTTTCTGATTTAAAGCTCCTATGAGTATGATAGACCTTGAGACGGCTACAAAGCTGCAACTGGTATCGTAAGCCGTATTTCTTAGCAATTTCATTCTTCCTTTTCTCATAACAAATACCCTATCTAGAACATTTAATTATTCAATGTCCTAGATAGAGGGAAGGTTTTACCTTATCCGTTTTTTATGTTAATTTCTCATTTCCGATGCTGTTCAACTTCATTTTTTACTGAACAGCTGCTTGCACAATCATTACAGCCCTGTCCTCTTTTTTTATAAAGACGATAAAGCTGAACTGCCGCAAAAACAAAAATAAGTGTCGCAATTATAAAGGTTGAAAAATTCATTCAAATCACCTCTTTTATCCCCAATTCTACTAGAAGCTCAATGCGATATTTTGGAATAGGACAAATTAACCACCGGTTTTTCCCTCTTTTTAGGTTTGCGTACTATTAAGTAAATGCCGAGAAGTAAGAAAATGGTCGCAATAATCGTTGATAAATTAACGTGATTAGTTGTAATCGCTAAGCCGTATTGATAAATGATAAAGCTTGCAACGTAAGCCAGACCACATTGATAGCCGACAGCAATCCAAGTCCATTTTAACGAACCCATCTCTCGATGAATTGCCCCAATCGCTGCGACACAGGGGGCACAAAGTAGGTTAAAAACAAGAAGTGAATAAGCTGCTAGCGGTGTAAAATGCCCTGCCATTTGACGCCAAATTTCCGTTCCATTTTCGGAAACTTCTTTATAGTTTGAAAATAAAACACCAAAGGTGCCAACGACCGTTTCCTTAGCCAAAAGTCCAGTAATCGAAGCAACCGTACCCTGCCAACTACCCCAGCCAAGTGGCTTGAAAATCGGCGCAAGTACTTTCCCAAAACTTGCCAAAATTGATTGGCTAGCATCAACTGCCTGCAAGCTAAAGTTATAGCTTGACGTAAACCAAATCAAGATATTCATTACGAAAATAATTGTTCCCGCTCTCTTAATAAACGACAAGCTCTTGTCATAAGAATACCGCAAAACCGCACTCCATTTTGGCATATGATAGCTTGGTAGCTCCATAATAAACGGTGAAGTTTCTCCTGAGAATAGCCGAAATTTCTTTAAAGCAATACCGGATAGAATAATTGCGCCCATACCAATAAAATAAGCACTCGGTGCAATCCATGAAGTTTTCGGGAAAAATGCACCGGCAATTAAAGCAATAATCGGTAATTTAGCAGAGCAGGGAATAAATGTCGCAACCATGATAGTAATCTTACGATCTTTTTCATTTTCAATCGTTCGGCTTGCCATCACCCCGGGCACACCACAGCCTGTCGCAATCAAGATAGGAATAAAAGATTTCCCTGACATACCAAAGCGCCTAAACAAGCGATCCATGACAAAAGCAACTCGGCTCATATAACCTGTATCTTCAAGAATACCTAAGCAGACAAATAAAACAGCGATTTGCGGCACAAAACCAAGCACAGCGCCACAGCCTGCAATAATCCCATTGATGACTAAGTCATTTAACCACGGTGCAACATGCAGATAATTTAAAAAGCCATTCGCCCAATTTGGTACAAGCTCGCCAAATAAAACATCATTCACCCAATCCGTTCCAATCGCACCGACTGTCTGAATGGAAACAAAATAAACGAGCCACATCACTAAAGCAAAAATCGGTAGCGCAAAAATCCGATTAGTGACAATTCGGTCAATTTTATCACTGAGGTTAAAGCGCAGCTCTTTAGTATCGTTGCTTGCTAATTCAACAATCTCACCAATGAAATTATAGCGTTCATTGACAATGATACTCTCTGCATCCTCACGGAAAATTTTCTCCGTAATCGCTATAATTTCTTCGATTTCCTTATTCTGCAAGGAGGATAAATTCAGTTGTTTGTGAATTTCTAAATCACGCTCAAAGAGCTTAATCGCATACCATTTCGCCGTTCTTTCAGGCACTGTATTACCTAAAACATCAATGATTTCAGTTAATGCTGTTTCAAGACGCGTATCATAATGAACTAAATGCTCATTATCTTCATGCTTGATAGACTTTTTGAGTGCCTCTTCAACACCTCTATTCTTCAAAGCACTCATTGAAACCACTGGTACACCAGTCGCATAAGCCAATTTATCCACATTAATTACTTTACCAGTTTTCTCTAAAATATCACTCATATTAAGAGCAATCACGACTGGCAGCCCTATTTCCAAAAGCTGAATGGTTAAATATAAATTTCGCTCCAAATTTGTTGCATCAACGACATTCAAAACACAATTTGGCTGATTACCAATCAAATAATCTCTCGATACAATCTCCTCTGGCGTATATGGTGATAAGGAATAAATTCCCGGCAAATCTTGAATCATTATTGATTTATTCTTTTTATATTCTCCGCTCTTGCGCTCAACTGTAACACCTGGCCAATTCCCAACGCGTTGCTTTGAACCTGTCAATAAATTGAAAAGCGTTGTTTTCCCAGAGTTCGGATTTCCCGCTAATGCAATATACTTTAACATTTTATTCCCCTTTTCACTGCTAGTTATTGTTTTTTTCTTTGACAACATGGACAAGCGCCGCTTCTTCACGTCTAATTGTCAACTCATAGCCACGTAAATGCAACTCAATGGGATCGCCAAGCGGCGCAACCTTACGAACATATAGCTTTGTTCCACGAGTAATTCCCATGTCCATCAAACGCCTTTTAACTGCACCGACGCCATCAATCTTCGTGACAAATCCCGAAGTACTGACTGCTAAACTGTTAAGCGTTACCTCATCTTGTACTTCAATCATATCCTCAGAAATTTCAATTGAAGCTAATAGCTGGCTATCAACGGCAATTCGCGTATTACCGAGCAAAATAATCGTATTACCAACATCTCTAGAAAGTAAAGTTACCCTTTCTCTTTTTTTGGCTCCTAAATTAACTAAATGTTTTGCGATTTCCTTATCTGCTTTTACATTTTTAATGAAGTAAGTTTGATTTAATCTCGCCTGTGATAAATTCATCGTTCACGCAATCACCTTTCATTTTTTGATAATGAGTACAATACCTCACCATGTTTTGATAATCATTATCAATACTTTAACATATTTTCTCATAATTTCAAAATTTAATTGGTAGCTTAACACTATATTGAAGAAATTAGAGGATAGGTCGCCTTGTGTAATTGCAGAAATAAATCAGCTTTAAAACCCAAAGCTATTTTCATCTACCCATTGATCGTATAACTTTTTAGCAATGGATTTTACTTCGTCGTAATCATAGCCTTGTTCAGCATACGAAAAATCAATTGCTTTTCTATCTTTTTCTTTGAACCACATTTTTTCTGCTAGCTGTCGATAATCAAATTCAATTTCTTTAGCATAATTGCCTCTTAGGTATAATCTCATTATTTTTCTCCTATGAATTTAGCCATTCTGCGGCTCTCAATACTTTTTTTGTAAGTTTATTCTTATAAAAATCGCTTAACCTTTTCAGTTCTGGTATTTTATCAATCTATTTTTTCGCCCCTTTTAAATCAGAAATTTCAACACCAGAAATATTTGTATTTACATCATATCCTGTTTTCCCGCTTCCAGATTGAATTTGCACTTTACCACTACTTGGATCCGCATCGACTTTAAGCTTGACTTTTCTTCCACCTATTTTTGCTTCAATCGGTTTCCCAAAACTCTTACTCGTCGGTTTGGTCGCTTGCCAACTGTCATAGTTGTTCGCAAAGCTAATCTCAAGATTTGCGTTAGCCTGCCCGATTTTAGAAAAAACATCACCTATGGCAACGGCACCACCTAGAATACTCGCAAGACCTGTGAGAATTTCTAACGCATTATCTCCTAAGCTTGAGAAAAATTGATCGGCTTAATGATTCTTTTCGGTAATACTCTCTTTTATTATTTCTTGGTATTGTTCTTCTTGAGAAATCAACACTTTAATCTTTTGATTAGGTAAGTATTTCTTGATTATTCTTTTGATGTTTTTCTAGAGATTTATTGATTTTTTGCCACTCTTTTTCAATTTGATCCGGAATTAATAGATTGTTTAATACATACTTCGCCTTATCTAGCGTAGGAATACTAGCCATATATTCATCTCCTCCGGTATAAGAATTGATTTTTCAAGTGTGAAAATTCCTCTTCCTGCCTTTCAATGTGCTGTATTTCTCGATTTAATTCAAAGCGTTCACCTGCACTCTTATCTCTACTCATACTTATTTCTCCCAACGCTTCGCGGCTTCAATATCACGCTTTTCAATTTTTTGTGCGAGCCCTGGAAATTTATTTGCTTGCGCTAATACAGCTGAACTAAAATCGCTGATGGCTTGTAACATGGTATTTGCCGTATTTCGAGCAGTTTCCATGCCTGAAATGCCACTTGTATAACCAAAGTCAACTTGGTTATTCCGTAATTTTGATGAATCTATGCCGACTAATTCTTGAATGGCTGAAGTCGCTGCAACAGTGCTCGATTTGATTTTCCCACTTGACATAACTGTTATCCTTAATATTTTTTATATTTTAAAATAATTATAACATTTATTATTCAAAAGCTTACAGAATTAATTTATCATAAATAACGAAGCATTGTTATCAATTCCAGACTTTTCTGCGTAAGTAAATAAGTTGGCAGATATTTACTTCACACGCTACGTAAGCTCAACTGACTAGTGCACACAAAAAACGATTGATTTCAACTATCTAAGTCAAATCAATCGCAATAATATAATCCTTTAAGCCTCAGTTGGTGTCATCTGAATAATTTCATCAACTGCTGCTAAATTTTCCTTGTAATGTGTCGCCATAACTATACTAGCACCTGTTTGATTGACTGACTTAAAAAGGTTCAATACCTCCGATTTAGTCAAGTCATCTAGGTCATTTGTTGGTTCATCAGCTAAAATAAACTTTGGTTTTTGAATGAGGGCGCGCGCAATCATCACACGCCGCTGCTCTCCACCGGATAAATTCTTTGGATACTCATCTGCTAAATCGTGTAAGTTCAACTTTTTCAACAATCGCTCAACTTCTGCTAATTCCTTAGCTACTTGATGGCTTTGTTTTTTAAGATAAAGTGGCAAACGTACATTATCCAACACAGTAAAATTATTTAATAGACAGTTGCCTTGAGGAATAAAACCAATTTTTTCATTTCTAAATAACGCCTGTTCTTTTTCAGACAAATCCGATATTAAACGACCATCGTATCGTATTTCCCCACTACTTGGTGCTAAAATACCAGCTAAAAGATGTAGAAAAGTTGTCTTTCCACTACCACTTCTGCCAACAATAGCGATAAACTTTCCTGGCTGTATTTCTAATGTTTGATGACTAAACACCTCATGGATTTTTCCACGACGTCTATATGTCTTTATCAAATCATTGATTGTAACATACATCCTAATCCTCCCTAATGAGTGATGAAATTTCCAGCTGATTAATTCGAACTGTACTGTAAATTGCTGCAACAGCTGTAATGACAAGCGTTGATAAAATCGTCGAGCTCGTTGTTTTTACAACTTGACTTATTGTCGGTATCAAAAATGGAAAGGATAATTTTTGTTCTATCAACTGTTGAAATAATGCAAAAATACCATATCCTGAGGTTAAGCCAAAAATTAAACCCAATAAATTAATCAGAATTAGCTCGATAACAAACATTCGTGTCACATACACTTTTGCCAGACCCAGCAGTCGATAAATGGCGATTTCCTTTCGCCGTTCATTGAGTGAAACGACCAATAAGACACTGATGATTGCTAGAGTCAGCAGCCAAATGATTAAAATTAACCATTGCAGCATCACTAGCATACTGTTGACGTTTTTTGAAGTATTTTCGATGATATTGTCACGCTTAATGACAGATATCGGCTCATTTGCTAAATTCACTGATAAGGATTTGCTGACTAAAAAGGCTGTTGTATCATCTTGAACGTTAACCAAAACAGCTGAAACAAGCCGTTTGTAATCATCAATTTCACCATTTCCAAGCTTTTCAGCACGTAATCGCGCCATTTTTCGAGCAGTTGCTTGATTCATAAATGTCGTACTGTCATAGCCCATACCTGTTTTTTCCAGCTTTGCAACAATTTTAAAAGGTTTGTCAAAGAATAATAAGCTACCTCCCGATGAACCACTGATCGAATTGCCGATGATAATCTCATCATCTCGAAGCTTAGAAAGGTCGTAAACCCTAGAAATCCAAGGTTTAACGACAAAATCTGTCTGAGTATCAATGCCAACAAGCTGAATACTCGTTGCACAGCATGCTGCGTCTAAGCTACCGACATCTACCTGAGTCGTTACCTCTTTTACACCCTTAGTCTGTTGGATTTTGTCAACAAGCGCTGCGTCAAGATAAAAAGTACTTGGCTTTCCCTTGAGTAAAATGCCTTCTATATCACTGGCATTTTCCTTTGGAACAATCAAAATATCGGCACCTAATCTCTTTTTCGTACTCTCCATGCCATTTGACAAACTGACACCAATCAGCGAGGAAAAGAAAATGATGAAAGATAGAAAACTCATCAGTAAGATAAATCCGATTGAACGCAGTGGATAACCCTTGAAGTTTTGCTTAATAATCGTCAATAAATCCAAGCTTTTATTTCTCATGTTTCTTCATTCCATTAAAAAAATAGCCAATTACAGCTAATATGATGACGAAAACACCTAGGAGAATTAAAATCGGACTGGTTGTGCTGTGGCAATGCATCATTGGACTTTCACAAACGCCAATCAAAACAGTTGGTGTCAAAATAATTAGTATACCTAAAATTGCCTGACCTATATAAATGCCCTTTTGAAAAGCAAGAGTTCTGCTCAAAAATAAAAATATTGCTAATCCTAGTAGCGAAATACCTAAGCCTAACGACATTTGTGCTGTATAATGACATCTCATAACCATATCTGAATGTACTGCACAAACTGGAAAAATAGTTTTCGGACCAATTGCCACTAAGATAGCTATGAGTACCGTGATAGCTGAAATTATTTTGTGTTTCATTAAATTCCTCCTGAATAGAAAATGATTGTCATTTCGCTGCTTTTTCTAAAGCATTATTGACAGCTTCTTTAAATTGATTGTATGAAATCGTCGCGCCTGAGATGACCTCCACTGATTTAAGTGATTTCTTTTGCTCTAATTGTTCACGGTAAATATCCATCGCTTTGACTGCAAGCTGAGCCTTATTGTAAAAGACTTGATCGTGAATTTCTCCATTGCGTTTACCATATGAGGCATCTTTAATTGAGCCATCCTTTTGAATCGTTTGAAAATCAACACTTTGAATTTGATGCTTTACAATCTTCAGCTTGACTTTAGCAAAAGCGCCCTCATCATCCTTTGCACTAACCCCTTGAAAAGTACCATTATTCAACACGCTATCTTGCTTTTGACAGGCACTTAGCGGGCTGATTATTAAGAGTAGTGGTAGTAAATACTTGATTTTAAACATTCTTCCTCCATTCTGGGTCACAAATTCCACCTCAAAGTTCTGCCACTTTGTACCGACCCAATATCAGCAATCTACAAACGGGACGAATGAGTCAGACGTGCAATTTTTCCATGCTCCAAAACGACCGTTCGCTCTGATTCTTCTGCAACTTCTGGATCATGAGTGACAACAACAATCGTTGCGCCTGCTCGGTGCAGTTTTTTGAAAATGTCAATGACAATCTGTTCGTTTTTCTCGTCCAAATTCCCTGTTGGTTCATCTGCCAAGATTAGCATTGGATGGTTAATCAAAGCTCTAGCAATACAGAGCCTTTGCTGCTCCCCGCCAGAGAGCTGACTTGGTAAATGCTTGGCTCTTTCTGACAAACCAACCCCCTCTAACGCCTGCATCGCTTCAACCTCCATTGGTAGACTGTGATAGTATTGCGCAATCATCACATTTTCAAGAGCGGTTAAATAAGGCACCAGATGGAATTGCTGAAATATCAAGCCAATCTTATCTCGGCGAATAGCCGTCAAATGTTTTTCAGATACTTTTGAAATAGCCTCACCATCTAAGAAGACACTCCCCGCTGTTGGTTTAGACATACAGCCGATAATATTCATCAAGGTCGTTTTGCCAGAGCCTGATGGTCCCATAATCGAGAGCCAATCACCCTTTTTCACTGTTAAAGATACATCATTTAAAGCAAATAAATCTTTGTATTGCATTGAGACATTATGAAGCTCTAGGACATTTTCATTTGTCATTTACTTACTCTCCTTTTAATACAATTGCTGAATCAACTTTTAATGCGCTCTTAACTGGAATAAAACAAGCCAGCAGAGTAATCAACAGCGCAATGACAATCGTTAATGGAAACAACCAAAGTGGGAAGGTGACCAATCGTCCAAAAACCTGTAAACCAACGATTTTAGCAAAAAAATAACCTAAAATTATGCCAAAACTGCCACCGATAATCCCTAAAATAGAGCCTTCGCCTAAAAATTCAACGACAATGGAGGCGTCTGTTGCACCCAAAGCTTTCTTTAAGCCGACTTCCTTCCTACGCTCCGTAACGACAGACATCATTGTTGTACCAACACAAATTAAAGTAATTATCAAAACGATGATTGTCACGAAGAAAATCAAGGCAGTTAATTTCTTAGATACCACGCCCTCAGAGATTGTTAATTGCTTTGCCACTTCAAACCTTATTTGCTGATGACTCAAACGCTCTATCTCTTTTCCAAGGCGAATTAGCTCGCTTTCATTCTTAGCGACACTCGCCTCAATAACATCGTATTGAAACTGCTGATTAGTGAAAAGCTGATTTAGGCAGGATATATCACCATACATCATCGCCTCCTCCTTACCACCGGTTTGCAGTATACCTGCAATGGTAACCTTCGCAGTACGATTTTCCAATTCACTTGTTTCCCCGATAAGTGAATAACTTTCTCCAAGCTTAAATCTAAAGCGTTCAGCAAGCTCTTGACCAACTAAAACTTCGCCCTTAACTCTTGGAAATCTGCCATCAACATACCAGTATGGATGTGTTTTTTTCGCTTGTTTAATATCCGTTGCACA
>JAISYB010000022.1 GCA_031270215.1 Streptococcaceae bacterium
AAAGAACCAACCCTTATATATCAAGGCTTGATGATTTTTCATTATAAAAATGGGCGCAAAAAGACTACCTGTCCTGTCCTGTCCTGTCCTGTCCTGTCCTGTCCTGTCCTGTCCTGTCCTGTCCTGTCCTGTCCGATAGTGTAGTCATCTTAACACCCCTTTGTCAAGTAAAATCCCTTTTTGAAACCGTTTTTAAACTAACTACATTTTAACACGAAAGTTAGAAAAAAGAAATCGTAAACTTAATAAATGTTGATAATTAAAAAAAGCGCAAAATATTTTGTTGACGTACTTTAAGACGTACGCTACAATTGGAGTAATTGAAAGAGGTGACTAATATGGAAACTGTAACGCCAACTAATGCTAGAAAAAATCTTTATAATATTATTAGACAAGTAACTTCTAGTAGTGTGCCTATAGAAATTACAAGTACAAAGGATAAAAATGAAAGTGTTGTGATGATTGGTAAAAATGATTGGAATGCAATTCAAGAAACCTTATATCTTCAAAATGCAGGTGTTTTAGATAGAATACGTCAATTTAATGATGATGAAACGGAAGTGTTGGGTGATATTGATTGGGATACCTTATAAAAATAAAGAAAAATGCACATAAAGATTTACCAAAATTGAAAAGTGTTCATTTAAATCAAAAATTTGATGAATTGATTTCGATAATTAAAGAAAACCCATATCAAACACCACCACCGTATGAAAAACTGGTTGGTTTATCTTATTATTCAAGGCGGTTGAATATTCAACATAGGTTGGTATATAGTATAGACGAAACACAAAAAGAGATTGTAATTCTTTCTGTATGATCTCATTATGAAAGAAGGATATAGAAAAATCACATGAAATCAACATTTCCATAAATGAATTTTATATAAATCAATAGTAAAAAAGCCCTCAAAGCCAGATTAATTTGAGGGCTTTTTATTAGCTCGGAATTCTATTAGTATCGTTAACAATCCCTATCAAAATTAGCAGGCAAGCTGTTTAAGATCTTATTTTCGTGTCTATAATTTTTGTTCCGTCTATTAAGACACCATGGAGGACCCCTCCAAAGACGATACCGCCATCGATACCGATTTTATTATCCTTAATCCAAAGCTCGTGATTTTTAGCATCACCATGAAGATAGGCTGTCGGTGTATGTCCAAAGACAATCGTTTTGCCTGTTTGGTTATAAGTATTATGGAACTCCTCACGTATCCAAGTAAATTGATGAATTGCCGTATCGTGCCAATCGTCCTTGGTCAAATCAATTCCGGCATGGACGAATAAATGGTGCTTCGTTTCAAAAAATAGAGGTAAATGCAGCATAAAATCGATTAATTCAGCATTCTCAGCAAGGATTTTACTCGCAACCTCACTGGGCGCCAGCTCGTCAAGAACGCCGTAATACAAAAAGCTTTCGATTGTTTCCTTACCTCCATTGGCGTAATAAATCATATAATGCTTATTTGGAAAATAGAGAAACTGTAAGAAAAGCTGCTCATGATTGCCTTTTAAAGCAACCGCATCTTGTATTTCAACTAAGTGCTTGACTGTTTGCAGGACTGCCTTACTATCTTCACCTCGGTCTACATAATCGCCTAAAAGGACTAATTGTGCATCATCAGGTCTAACCTTTAGTACTTCATTAAAGGCAGTAATCTTGCCATGTATATCACTCACTGCAAAATATTTCATCTACTTCACCTTCTCAATCATAGCTGATCCATTGTTTGATTTAACAGATCATCAACTCGCTCATTACCGTAATTACCTGCGTGTCCCTTGGTCCACTCAAAACGAATATTTGGAAAATAATTTAAAGCACGATCCATTACCTGCCACAGCTCGACATTTTTAACTGGCTGCTTGCTGGCTGTCCTCCAGTTATTGCGCTTCCAGCCTGCCAACCACTGTGTAATCCCTTTTAGTACATATTGCGAATCACTGACTAAGACAATTGCTTCGTCATTTAGCTTTCTGCGATAAAGCTCTCTTAGAGCCTCTAAAACGGCAGTCAGCTCCATTTGATTATTCGTTGCACCAAGAAAACCTTTTGAGCCTTCTATCGTTTCTGAATCGTTTTGTATCAAGTACGCCCAAGCGGCTTTGTCGGTTTTCTTAACGTTTCCGCCTTTTACATTGCCTGTATTGCGTGAGCCACCATCGGTATAGACGATAATTTCCGTCATAATTTCTCCTTCTGGGACATATTGTTTAATTATTATTCGCAATCTACGAAAATCAGGCGACATTGACTAGAAAAGCGATAAATTTGTGAACAGATGTCCTCAATTTTCTAGTTTTCTATGTTGCTCTACGTCGTTATCGCCCTTTCTTCCTATCTATTATAGAATTGCCAAAATAATAAAATTGAGAATAAATAAAATATCGACAATCCAAATAATCAAGTGTACGTCACGAATTTTACCGGTTACTACCTTAGTAATCGTGTAGAAGATAAATCCTGCTGCAATCCCGTATGAGATAGAATAAGTCAAGCCCATGAAGATTGAAGCAAAGAATGCTGGGATTGCCTCTTCCAAATCCGTCCATTTAATATCAGCAAATGAAGATAACATCATCGTTCCGACAATGATTAATGCTGCAGAAGTTGCCTGAGCGGGCACAATCGCAATCACTGGGGAGAAGAAAATAGCTAGAATAAAGAATAATGAAACAAAAACTGAAGTCAAGCCTGTTCGTCCACCAGCACCGATTCCTGCGGCACTTTCGACATAGGTTGTTGTATTACTTGTTCCAAAGATTGCACCAATAGAGGTTGCAACAGAATCAGCAAACAAGGCTTTGTCCATTTTTGATTTGAAGCCTGTTTGTCCATTCTTAAATGCTTTTTCATCCTTCGCTGAGAAAATACCTGTTTTCTTCCCAGTTCCGATAAATGTCCCTATCGTATCAAAGGTATCTGAAAGGCTAAAAGCTAAGATTGTCATTAGAACTTGAGGTAATTTGCCAGCATCTGAAAATAGGCTGCCCATTCCTTTGTGTGAAAATGCTGCACCAAAGATTTTACCTAAATCTTTAAACGATGCACTTAGCGAACTTTGTGCGAAGTTGACCGTGGATAAATCAACCACACCCATTGGAATAGCGATGATGGTTGTTGCAATAATTCCAATAAAGAATGCACCTTTAACTTGTTTTAATACCAAAATGGTCGTTAAAATTAAACCGATTAATGCGAGCAAAATCGCTGGGTTATTGAAATTTGCTAATGCCGGTACAATCGAGCTACTTGCCTCAATCGTTGCCTTTGACTGATCTGCACCCCCACCAATAGCAGTATAAGTACCAGGGTCTGCGGTAAATTTCAAGAATCCTGCCGACTTAATCCCAACATATGCAACAAAAATACAGATGCCACCACCGATAGCATGTTGAATACTTAAAGGAATTGATTGAATAATTGCTTTACGAATACGTGTCGCAGTGATTAAAATATTAATTAGACCACAGATAAAAACCATTGCCAAAGCTTCCTGCCATGAGTAGCCAAGTGCAAAACAGACCGTATAGGTGAAGAAAGCATTAAGTCCCATACCCGGTGCTTGAGCGTAAGGTACATTAGCAAATAATCCCATAATTAATGTGCCTGTTACCGAGGCGATAATAGTTGCAAGGAAAACCCCTTGAAATGGCATACCTGTCTGCGACAAAATGCTTGGATTAACAAATAAAATATAACTCATTGCAAAAAAAGTCGTTAGACCAGCGAGTAGCTCGCGTGTTACAGTTGTTTGATTTTCCTTTAATTTAAAAATTTTTTCCACTGAAAAGCTCCTTTTTCATTTTTTTAGAGTATTGAAACATCAAATAAATAATAAATTTTATCTATTTATCTCTACAATAAGTTTAGCGAAAATAATCGTCTTTTTCAGCATTATTCCGACTGATTTGTCACTTAAATTCCCAAAAGTTCGGCTTTAAAGAAAATTTAACGATGTAGTATCTGGAAATATCGCCAAATTGTGCTTGCTACTGTATAAAGTATAATGATGACAAAAGCAATCAGATGTCGCCTTTTATGCATCATCAAAATGGCAATAAATTCCCGAATAAATGCGTTAGGTATGAAATAAAATGCCGTCTTTGCCCCTGCTCCATCAGCCTTTAATCCCGCTCGTTTTGCCAACAAGCTCGCCCGAAAAAGATGATAGTTATTCGTGACAAATACCGCCACCTCATCACCGACAAGTCGTTTACTAAAGAGCATATTTTCATAAGTTGTTCGTGATTTGTCCTCCAAGATAATCTGCTCGTCTAAAACACCTAATGCGTGCGCTTCGTTTGCCATAGCTTGTGCTTCTGAGATTTTTTCATCGCTACCTTGCCCACCGCTCATGATTAACTGATTTTCCTTTGTTAAAAAACTGATTCCTTTTTTAATCCTTGCAGCTAAAAGCGGTGTGACCTTTTGACCGTCAATTAACCCCGCACCCAAAACAATAATTTTTTGCGGCTGATATTTTGGAGGATTGAGTGAGTAAAGTATGCTTGCTGTCAAGAAATTAGAGAAGGTAAATGCCAAATACATCGTCAGTAATGGCCCGAAAACAAGCAAGCCATCAATAACCATTGGTAAATCAATTTTCGCAATTAAATGTTTAAAAATATAAAGTGCTGTAAAACCCAAGGCTAAAAATAAAGTCAATAAATTAGCAAAACTTAGCCGTTCATATTTTCTAACTTGGAAAAAATTATAATAAAAAAATAATGCTAAACAAAATGGACCAATCAATAGCGTTGCGATTAATACCTGCGATGAACCTAGAAAAACAATCGTTGTAATATTGTTTGGAACGTGACTCCACTGCATAATTAGATAGAAAAAAACACTCGCAAGAAATAAATTGAACAGCAAACCATTCTTCAGCTGGCGCTTATCCTGCTTAAAGCTCAACCAAAAAACAATGAATAAGACAATTGGCAGAGCGATAAACCATGTTTGCGTTATAAGCGCTATGCCAATAAAATAAATACAGAAAAACATTAAAAACAGCTGCAAATAAGACAATTTCAAGCCGACCAATCGTTTGAATAAACAAGCTGCCAAAAATACAATCAATAAATAGTCCATTTTTCCTCCTTACTGAATTTTATCAAACATGAACCGTTTCTATCCTTCGCTCCCAAAAATCTGATCGTTTAAATGATTACGCCACCATGTATTAGTCGCTTTTATCCACATAATATTATAACGTATTTTAATCAACTATACCCATTTCCTTACTTAAGTTTTACACAATCGAAAGGACGCGTGAGTTTGTATTTTTTCAACAACCCAAAAAGGCGGAACAATGTGGCAATGCCACTGTCCCGCCTTCTTAAATTTAAGTCTTATTTGTAATCGTAACAGATTTCGATAATTCCTTTTAGTTCAGAAATTAAAGGTTCTTTTGGATTAGCTGTTGTACATTGGTCTTCGTATGCTTTTTCAGATAGATGATCAACGTCTGCTTCCAATTGTTTCTTCGTTACGCCTTGTGCTTTCCAGTTCATTTCGATACCAACTGTGATACCTAAATCGTAAACTTTTTTAGCTAATGCTTCGACTAATTCAGCAGTTGTTTTGCCTTTGAGTCCTAAGAAGCGAGCGATATCTGCATAGTCTTCATCAGCTCTAAAGTAGTCATATTTAGGGAACATTGCGTGTTTTTGTGGATCCTTGGCATTATAACGGATAATATGCGGTAATAAGATCGCATTTGTACGTCCGTGCGGAATACCCCATTCACCACCAACCTTGTGGGCGATTGAGTGACAAATACCTAGGAAAGCATTGGCAAACGCCATACCAGCCATTGTAGAGGCATTGTGCATTTTCTCGCGCGCTTCAGCATCTCCAGTCTTCACTGATTTTTCAAGGTAATCAAAGACAATCTTGATTGCTTGAAGTGACAAACCACGTGTGTAATCACTTGCCATTACTGAAACGTAAGATTCGATTGCGTGTGTTAATACATCCATACCTGTATCAGCTGTTACTGATGCTGGTACTGACAATACGAATTGAGGGTCAATGATTGCCACGTCTGGTGTCAATGCGTAGTCAGCTAATGGGTATTTTGTATGATCTTCAGAGTCAGTAATAACCGCAAATGGTGTTACCTCTGAACCAGTACCTGAAGTTGTTGGAATACATACAAATTTAGTTTTTTCAGCTGTTGGAATTGAATAGGCACGTTTTCTGATGTCTAAGAATTTTTGTTTTGCGCCAAAGAAACTTGTTTCTGGATGTTCAAAGAACAACCACATCGCTTTTGCAGCATCCATTGCTGATCCACCACCAAGGGCGATTACCGTATCTGGGTTGAATGAAGTAAATACTTCTAAACCTTTGTAAACAGTGTTTGTTGAAGGGTTAGGCTCAACATCTGAGAATACTTCAACCTTCACATCATTTTTGCGTTTAGCAAGCTCTGCACGTACTAGGTCAGCATAACCAAATTGAACCATACCTGGGTCACAAACTAACATCACACGTTCAACGTTTTTCATTTTTTGCAGATATTGTAATGAATTTTTTTCAAAATAAATCTTTGGTGGTAATTTAAACCATTGCATATTATTTCTCCGTCTAGCTAAAGTTTTCACGTTAATCAAGTTGACAGCAGATACGTTTCTTGACACTGAGTTCTTACCGTAAGAACCACAGCCTAGCGTCAATGATGGAATCATTTCGTTGTAGATATTACCAATACCACCTTCTGCTGATGGTGTGTTAACCAAGACACGACAAGCTTTCATGCGCAAACCAAATTTGATTTGTAAATCTTCATCTTCAGTATGGATAACAGCAGTATGTCCTAAACCACCTAAGTCAAGCATCGCTTCTGCCAAGTCAAAGCCATGTGCAGTAGAGTTTGCTTTAAGCATTGCTAGAACTGGTGAAAGTTTTTCACGTGATAATGGATAATCTGCACCAACGCCCTCAAGCTCAGCGATTAACATTTTAGTACCCTTAGGAACCTTAATGCCAGCAAGGTTAGCGATATATTCTGCAGAGTAACCAACGATTTTCGGATTAACTGCGTATTTACCTTCGTTCATTACAGCATCTTCAAGCTGTTGTAATTCTTTTTTATCTTTGACGATATAGCATTGATGTGCAACAAATTCTGCTTTAACTTCGTCATAAATTTCTTTATCTACGATAACAGCTTGCTCTGACGCACAAATCATACCATTATCAAAAGTTTTTGAAACGATTAAGTCATTAACGGCACGTTTAAGTTTCGCATCTTTACAGATGTATGATGGTACATTACCTGGTCCAACACCAAGCGCTGGTTTACCAGTAGAGTATGCTGATTTAACCATTCCTGCGCCACCTGTTGCTAAAACAGTTGCAATACCAGGGTGATTCATCAATGCTGAAGTTGCTTCAATTGATGGATGTTCAATCCATTGAACACAGTTCTCAGGTGCACCAGCCTTAATTGCTGCATCACGTACGATTTCAGCCGCTTTAGCTGAGCTCTTTTGTGCAGACGGATGGAAAGCAAATACGATTGGGTTACGTGTTTTCAAAGCAATCATTGATTTAAAGATCGTTGTAGAAGTCGGATTTGTTGTTGGTGTTACTCCACAAATTACGCCGACAGGTTCAGCGATTTGTACCAAACCAGTTTGTTTATCCTCAGCAATCACGCCAACAGTCTTGTCATGCTTGATACTGTTCCAGATATACTCTGAAGCATACATGTTCTTGATTGCTTTATCTTCATAAACACCACGACCAGTTTCTTCAACTGCCATTTTTGCAAGTAGCATGTGTTTATCTAGCGCAGCCATACTCATTTCATGAACGATATGGTCTACTTCTTCTTGTGTAAAGTTTTCCATTTCCTTCAAAGCAACATTAGCCTTCACTGCTAAATCATCGATCATTGCAGCTACGTCTACTTTTACTTCTGTCTTTGCCATTAATAAATCCTCCTAAAGTTTTAAACGTTTGTTAGTGACGCATTTCACATTTACTATTATACAGATTTCCCTCCATTTGTAAATAGTTTAGCAAAAACTTTTTTCAAAAAAATAAAGAACCTTTGTGTTAAAAAAAGCTATTTCACAAGCGTTTCAGCATTTTTTTGGTATATTTAGAAATTGGGGAAAACAGTTATAGCAAAAGGGATTAAGCGTTTTTTAATCCCTGTGGGGCAAAATCATTCCTCAAGTTTGTGAAATTTAAAACATTTTTATATCACTATCATTTCCCAAAGTTTGACTGCTCTTTTGACAGCAGTTATTGAAAATTTTGTCCTCGTTTCTTGCATCATTTCCCGTAATTTTTCCGATAATCTAAAAATCGACCACCAAAGCTAGAAGATGTCTAGTATCAGTCGTCGATTTCCAAAAATTAATGAATTTTAACTGTAACGCCTCTTCTTCCCCACAGATGACATTGGTCTACCGTTGGGAAATGGACATCAATAATATTACCACGAATTGCGCCGCCAGTATCTCCTGCAATCGCAAAGCCGTAGCCTGATACTTCAACCAAGCTACCAAGTGGAATAACGGATGGATCTACCGCAATTACATTTGGATTGTTTCTTAAATCAATCCCTATTGCCGTAATATAGCCCATACCTGGCTCTGAATATGAATAAGCTGTCGAGGTCATCTGCAAAACTTCCCCAGACGGTGCGGGCGTTGGACTTGCCGAAGAATCTGCTGGCTGTGTTTCTGCCTGACCTTCTTCTTGAGCAGCTGCTTGGCTTGCTGCCTTTGCTGCGTCATTCAGTCGCTTTTCCTCAGCAGCCTTAGAGGACGCTAGACTCGATAAAAGCGTTTCGTTTTCAGCAAGCTTAGCCTTTAAGCCTGCAACCTGCTCATTCAAATCCGCACTTTCTCTTTCATAGCTTGCTTGAGATTGTAGCAATTCATTTGCAATTTTATCTTGATTAGCCACCAAGGTCTTTAGTTTTTCCTCAGCACGCCCAAGCTCTTCCATTTTTTCATTTTGAGCCTGTCTAATCGTTGACAAAGCAACGGTTCTCTTAATCAAATCGGAAATACTTTCAGCGGAGAAAACAGTTGCAAGTGAGCTACCAACAGTTTGATTCACTTGAATGTTACGCATTTGATTGTTCATCAAATCCTTACGTCTTTTGATAATCTCTTGCGTTTTCTCTATTTCCTTTTTATTTTTTTCTTGCGCCTTATTGACATTATCAAGCTTAGCTTTGACTTTCTCAACCTCTTGATATGCGACATTTGCTTTTTCAAGCACAGCACTCACATTCTGGGAGAGTTCAGCATTTTCCTGCTGGATTTGCTGTGTTTCTTGATTGATTTCATCTACTGTGTTAGCAGATAAAATAATCGGACCGAGTAATAAAAAGACTAATAAAGCGACTAATACACTTTTTATCTTCAAAAGTCCCTCCTATATTTTTATTAAATATCACCATTTAGCATAAAATTTACCTCATACAGTCTAACAAATTTTCAATGCTGATAGATTAAAAATATTTGACATTTATTTTAAAGTTCTGATTTTCATTGCTTTAACTGGGTTTATAACTGTAATATTCGTCATATTTCATCCGTTTTCGCTATTTTTTAGTTCAAAGCACGCCCGTTTGTTACAAAAATATTACAAATATAACTGTTCTATTCAGTTGCTAAATCGGGCAATTTTACTCATACTAATGGTAACTGATATAAATTAAAACGAGGAGGCTATAATGTTATTTATTCAAGCAGAAAATATGACCAAACAATATGGCACAGGAGAAAATCTTGTCATTGCAAATAAGGCGTTAAATTTTGAAATTCAAAAAGGTGAATTGACTCTGATTTTAGGCGAATCTGGCGCGGGAAAATCCACGCTGCTTAATTCGCTCGGTGCAATGGACGATATTACCTCCGGCAAATTAATCATTGATCATCAGGATATTGCCCTTTTTAACGAAAAAGAGCGGACAAAATTTCGCAGGGAACAAATCGGTTTTGTCTTTCAATTTTACAATGTCATCCAAAACCTAACTGCCCTTGAAAATGTCGAATTAGCCAGCGAGGTTTCAAAAAATGCGCTCAATCCACGTGAAACACTTGAAAAAGTCGGGCTTCGTAATCGAATAAACAACTTTCCCGCACAGCTGTCAGGTGGTGAGCAGCAACGGGTTGCAATTGCCAGAGCAATCGCTAAAAACCCCAGCTTACTATTAGCTGATGAGCCAACCGGTGCCCTAGACTATCATACCGGAAAGAAAATCTTACAATTATTTCAAGATTTCGTTAAAAATACCGGAAAAAATGTCATCATTGTGACACATAACTCACTGCTCAAACCAATGGCAGACCATATCATTGAGCTAAGAGATGGAGAAATTAAACGTGATTATCGTAATGAAGAAATCACATCAGTCAGTCAATTGGAGTGGTAAGAATGCGACAATTAAATCATAATATCCTCATGGAATTTAAGAAAACCAAATCAAGATTTCTATCTTTAGTCATTTTACTATCGCTTGCTATCTTTGTTTTTATTGGCTTAAGTATCGTTGGCAGTGATATGCGCTCAATTGCCAGAAGGGAGTTTGCCAAGACACACATGGCAGATGTCGAAGTTACATCAACGATTGGACTAACTGATTCAGTTAAAAATGAACTAAAAAAACTCAAGGGTGTTTCAGCTTATGAATTTGGTAGTCAGACACAAGTGCTGATTCAGCAGACAAATAAGGTTCTAACAATCGCCTCAATGCCTAAAAAACTCAATACCGTCACCTTGACTTCAGGCAAATTACCGCAAAATAACCAAGAGATTGTTCTATCTTCCACTGCTAAAAACAAATACAAAATCGGTGACACAATCACAGTATCCAGCCCAAAAACAGAAACAATCCTTGCCGAAAGCAGGTTTAAGATTACCGGATTTGTCAAATCAATGAACTACTTTAAAGCCAGCGACTTAGGTAATTCAAATCTCGGAAATGGCGAGGTTTATGCCTATGCTTTCGTTAATCTATCAGCTTTTACCTCAGATAGTAATAATCTTGTCAATCTCAAACTGAGCAAAATCCAAGGGCAACCCTTTGAAACGGCTTATGAAAAAGCGATCGCCAAAAAGGTCAAACAGCTCCAAGTCACGCTCAATCAGCTCAATACCACCCGAATTAATGACTTAAACACCCAAGTCAACGAGCAGCTAGCTGACGCTAAAAATCAGCTGGATACAGGCGAAAATGAATTGGCACGCGGGCGCAGTCAACTAAATACCCTCATTGCTACCTTTGGTGAAAAGCCTGAATTTGCTTTGCAACAGGAGAATCTAAAGCAACAAGAAGAAGCGCTAGAAGTCGCAAAGACTGAGATAAATACTGCTAAAGAAAAGCAAAAAGATTTAGAAAATGTCAGCTTAATCGCTCAAAGCAGACAAAGCTTTATCGAGGGCTATGCAGATTATGGCGAAAGTACGCTACATTTAGACGACTTAGCCAAGACATTTCCAATTATTTTCTTTTTAATCGCCATTTTAGTCACCTTAACAACGATGAACCGAATGGTTGACGAAAACCGTATCGAGATTGGGACATTACGCGCTTTAGGCTTCACCAAACGTGAGGTGATTCGCAAATTTACGCTTTATAGTCTGGCAATTGCGCTGATTAGTAGCGTTGTCGGTTCAGCATTTGGCTTCTTACTGCTGCCCAAGCTCGTTATTCAACCTTATGCAACCATGTATAATCTCGGTAATTTTCACTATTTATTTAGTCTGCCCCTTGTAATCATTGCGCTTATTTTGGCAATTTTATCTACCGTTTTAGTCACTTACTTGAGTGCCAGAGTGCTTTTACATCAAACACCAAAGGCGTTAATGACACCTGAAAAGCCAAAGGGTGGAACGAGAAT
>JAISYB010000106.1 GCA_031270215.1 Streptococcaceae bacterium
ACCAATTCCGACCTTTGTCGCATCAGCACCCGCATTTTCAAGCTCACGTACAGCTTCCGGTGTCCCCACATTACCAGCAATCACAAAGGTTAGTGGTAATTTTTCCTTGATATATTTAATCATTCGGATAACTGACTCTGAGTGACCATGTGCAATGTCAATCGTGATGTAATCAGGAATAAGATTTTTCGCTGATAAGTCATCGATGAAATGATATTCATACTCTTTGACACCAACAGAGATAGAAGCAATCAAACCATGAGCTTTCATTTTTTGGATAAAGGCTGGACGTTTTTCTTCATCAAAGCGGTGCATAATGTAGAAATAGCCCTCACGTGCCAGTGTTTCGGCAATTTTCTCATCAATAATCGTCTGCATATTTGCAGGAACGATTGGAATTTTAAATGTATGTCCGCCAAATTGAACGGACGTATCTGCTTCACTACGTGAGTTAAGCATACATTTGTTTGGAATTAACTGGATATCTTCGTAATCAAAGACTGGCATACCATTGTTCATAAAAAACACTCCCGAAATAAATGATTAAGCTACCCACCCCAAAACAAATTGTCTTGAACTACTCCACGCTTATCTTCTGTGGAGCTTCCGTTAGTATTATAATAGAAATTCTCTATTTATTTCAAGAAAATTACTTATTGAATCAATAAATGCCTATCAAAACATTCGTGTTTTAATAGACATTATAATTATTATTTTGTCGATTGTCTTTCCTTAACCTTATATGGTAGAATAATCGTCTTTTTATCGACTTCTTCTTTATTGATTAATTTGGTTAATAGTCGCATCGATACCGCACCTAAGTCATAGATTGGTAGCATGATACTAGATAAAGCTGGACGAGTTAGTTGTGCAATGATTGAATCATTACTAGTAATTAGCTCAAACTCCTCTGGCACTTTGATTCCTTGGTCAAATAAGCTATTTAATAGACCGGCAGCAACCTGATCATCTGCGACAAACGCTGCTGTGGCACCTGATTTGATAATTTTTTCAGCAATATTAAGACCTGCTTTGTAATTATAATTCGCTTCAAAAATCAAATGCTCTTGAAAATCAAGTCCGGATTTTTTCAAAGCTTTTTCATAGCCTGCAAGTCTTGCTTCGTTAATCGGGTCAATTAATGGTCCTGATACAAAGGCAATTTTTTGATTTTGCTTAGTTAATAAACTGACTGCATCAAAGGTTGCATTGCCATAGTCAATATTGACTGAACCAACCTGCTGATCAGGGTCAAGCAAGCCTGCAACAACAACAGGTATTCTTGAGCGTGCAATCTCAACACGCAAGGCATCCGTTACACGATGACCCAATAAGACAATCCCATCTACCTGCTTAGCTAATAAATTATTAAAGACACGCACTTCCTTCAATGGATCGCCATCAGAGTCTGTTAAGATAAGGTCGTACTTATACATCATTGCGACATCATCGATTCCCCTTGCGAGCGTTGAAAAGTAAGTATTGGCAATATCTGGAATAATCACTCCGATAGTCGTTGATCTCTTACTTGCAAGTCCTCTAGCAACTGCATTTGGACGATAATCTAATCTAGTAATTACATCTAAAACACGCTCACGTGTTAGCGGCTTAACATTTGGGTTACCGTTGACCACTCTAGATACTGTTGCCATTGATACATTGGCTTCTCTTGCAACATCATAAATTGTAATTGAATCTTTTGACATATACATCACCCTTTTAATTTTTTCTGAAAATCTTATTTTTTCTTTTCATTACTAATCATACCAGCAACTAAAAGCGTTTACAACTAAAACGACCTTTTTCAATCCATTTTTTAGTGTGTTATACTGAAAAAAATGAAAATAGGAGGTTCTATGACAAAGATTCAACATATTCAACATTTCATGCAGCAAGAAGCAATTGATTTAACTTATATCAATAATCCAACAACGATTAACTACCTGACAGGTTTCCTGAGTAATCCAAACGAAAGGGTCTTAGCTTTAATCATTCCAAGCAATCAATCGGCATGTCTTTTAGTATCAGAGCTTGAAGCTAAAACCGCACAGGCTAAATCACAGCTGGAAGTTATCGGCTATCTGGATTCTGAAAATCCTTTTGAAAAACTAAAAGAGCGCATGGGAAATGCCTTTAGAACGGTTGCCTGCGACTTTAACTCGCTAACTGTTGACAAATTCAAAGCGCTGGAGGCAATTTTCCAGCCTAAAAGCTTTCAAAATATCACGCCACTCATTGATAGAATGCAGCTAATCAAAACTCAAGATGAAATTGATAAGCTCCTCAAGGCTGGAGAGTACGCCGATTTAGCATTTCATGTTGGTTTTAAGGCTGCCAAGGTCGGTGTAAGCGAGCAAGAAATCGTTATAGCTATTGAGGACGAATTAAAAAAACATGGTATCCGTAAGATGAGCTTTGATACACTCGTTTTGTCCGGCGATAATGCTGCCAATCCGCATGGCGAACCGGGTGAACGACAGGTGAGAAACAACGAATTACTTTTGTTTGACCTAGGCGTTTTGCTCAATGGTTACAATTCAGATGCTACCCGAACAATTGCTATCGGAGAGGTAGACAATAAAAAAAGAGAGGTCTATGATATCGTCCGCCAAGCGCAGCTTGCTGCTCAATCGCAGGCAAGAGTTGGCATGAGCGCACAAGAGCTTGACGGCATTGCTAGAGAGGTCATCACTCGTGCCGGCTACGGCGAGTACTTCAATCACCGCCTAGGTCATGGTATCGGTCAAACTGTCCATGAATTTCCTTCAATTGTCGCAGGCAATGACTTAATCCTTGAAGAAGGCATGTGCTTTTCAATTGAACCGGGAATTTATATCCCGAAAGAAGTCGGTGTCAGAATTGAGGACTGCGTCTATCTGACAGCAGACGGTGCGAAACCATTTACGAAAACAACTAAAGAATTACTAATTTTTTAAGCAAAAAAGCTCCGCCCTTCGCTACGAAAGGTAGAGCTTTTTAGATATTATTCACCGCTATATTTTTTAAGCATTGGTCTAAGCGAGAAGATAATTATTCCCGAAATGACCGTTAAAATTACGCCTTGAATCAGATTAAACGGTAAAACGCCTGCTGTAATATAGGTAGATGGTAAGGTGAAATGCATCAGCTTACTATATAAAGGCATGGCGTAAAAAATATTCAAAA
>JAISYB010000150.1 GCA_031270215.1 Streptococcaceae bacterium
AAACTCGTCAGTAGTGAAAAAAATAATCTTTCTGAGGTTTATTTGTGATGCACTTATTCGTTATTTTTTATTCAGAAAATTTTGTTGGTTTTCACTTGACTTTATATAGTTAGTCTTTCTAATTATCAACCAAAATATTACATAAATTATTTTTTGTAATCGGACTGATAAACAATTCCCCCATTGCAGATTGTATATTTAACATTTCCAAGTAGTTTTTCGCCGATAAATGGCGTGTTAGACGATTTTGAAGCAAAATCATTGCCAACAATTCTCTCTTTTAAGTCAAAAATAACAATATCGGCTACTGCATTTTCAGCTAAATAACCTGCATCAAAGCCATAAATTTCAGCTGGGCGTGTACTCATTTTTTCAATCAAATGAGTTAATGACAAATGCTTTGGCTCAACTAAATGCTTTAAACCGAGGGACAATGATGTTTCCAGTCCTGTCATACCACTTGGGGCAGCCGTTAATGGCTGATTCTTCTCATTTTGATGATGTGGCGCATGATCCGTTGCAATGACATCAATCGTATCATTTTTTAAACCTTCAATGATTTTCAGACGATCTTCTTCGGTTCTAAGTGGTGGATTTAATTTAGCATTTGTTCCTTTTCTTAGAATCTCAGCTTCCGTGAGAGAAAAATGCTGTGGTGTCGCTTCTGCTGTAATCTGTCCTCCCAGCGCTTTACCAAATTTAATCACATCTACTGAGTATTTATGACTTAGATGTTGAAAATGAGCTCTCACACCCGTTTCAACAGCTAATAAGACATCTCTAGCAACCATTGAGCTCTCAGAAATACCCGGTGCCCCGTGAATCCCACATTCGTGCGAAACGTCACCCTCATTTATTCCCAAAGTACCTATGAGATTTGGATCCTCTTCATGCAAGCTTAAAACAGCATCAAGCTTTTGAGCTTGCGTAAATGCTTTTTTAACAAAGCCTGAATTGGTTAAAGGAATACCGTCATCGCTAAAACCAACTGCTCCTTTTTGAGCTAACGCTGCCATATCCGTCAGCGTTTTCCCATCAAATCCTTTAGAAATTGCAGCAACAGAGTGGACATGAATCGCTTGCTTATAAGCTTCCTCTAAAACAAAATCTAGAGTTTCTTCGTTATCAATTATCGGATTGGTATTTGCCATCATAACAACACGTGTAAAACCGCCTCGTGCTGCTGCTTGACTTCCGGTATGAATCGTTTCCTTATGTGTCTGCCCAGGTTCCCTAAAATGAACATGAATATCAACTAAGCCGGGAGCAACGATACAATCTGTTGCGTCAATGATTTGAGCTTCAACGTTAGTTATTTTTTCAGCGATTTGCTTGATTTTATTCCCTTCAATTAGCACATCACAAAACACATCTCGTTTTGTTTTCGGGTCAATAATACGCCCACCTTTGATTAATAACATTTCATTCCCACTTTCTCTGATAAATCTTATTATGTATTTTAACATTTTCTATTGAAATTTAAAATCTTTTTTAGAAATGTCTATTTAGCTTGGAAGGTAAAAAAACAGAACCGCAAAAAATGGCTCTGTTCTTTATAGTTTTATACGGATTGAGTAGAGAAAGCGTTTGTCATTCGAGCACGAAATGGTGTGAGTACTTCTTTGACCGCCCAGTATTTATCAACGAAGGTTACGATATAGCTTTCTTTGTATTTAGGAAATGCCAGAGTTGCTCCCCACATGTGCTTAACGATAATATCTGCTTCTAAAAGGGAAATAGAAGTTAATTTTTCGGCATTTTTTAATGCAATTCTTGGGTGCATATACGCATGGCTTCCAGCTTCAAACTTAGTATTGCGCCAATCATAAAAGAATAAATCGTGTAAAAGCCCAGCTCTTGCTGTTGCTCGTGCATTACCCTTAAATAATTTAGCTAATTTATAACTTGTATATGATACATTAATCGAGTGTTCTAATCGAGTTGAATGATGATGCTGTACAAATTCTTCTAGCTTTTGAACTTCTTGCGTTTCAAGTAACTGTCCAACGTAAGCTAAATATTCTTTATCCTCGCGCCAATTCTTTATTTTCATGCCATACCTCAATTCATAGAATGTCAACATTATACAATCTTGACAATATTTCTGTCAAATTTATTGTATAAAATTAAAGTTTTATTAAGTAAAAGATTAATATTCCTGTTGCAACGGCGAAATTTAGCGACTCTGCTGCACCGTTCATCGAAATGTGAACACGCATATCTGCTAAATCTTGAATCTTTTGAGTTACACCACTGCCTTCATTTCCCATGACTAAGAGCCAATTATCTCTGATGTTTAACTTATGGTAATCAATTGAATCCATGCTTAGTGTTGACACCAATAATATTTTAGTCTTGGCTAATTGTTGCAAAAGAAGGGGCAAATCTGCTGCTTCAACAATTGGTAGATGGAAATGACTACCCTGCATTGAACGCAGGACTTTTGGATTATAAATATCTACCGAATCCTTAGAGATAATTACGCCGCTTACGCCTGCTGCATCTGCGGTTCTAATCATTGTTCCGACATTTCCGGGATCCTGAACTCTATCTAAAACGAGCCAATTTCCTGAAAAATTTTGCGCCCAATCCTTTGGCTTACTGATAACGGCAACAATGCCTTGCGGCGTTTTAACCTCTGTTAGCTGTTGTAAAACCTCAGCGGTCGTGATAATTTTTTCGGTATTTGGTAAAATATCTTCAAACTGCTCTGCGAATTTTTCTGTGAAAACAAGCGTCTGGATAGTCGCCTGATATTGAATTGCTTCCTCAACCAGATGAATTCCTTCGATTAAATAGCTGTCAGTCCGGTGTTTATTTTGTAGCAGCTTCTTGATTTGCTTGATTTTTTCATTTGTTTTTGACGTAATTTTTTTCATTATTAGTTGACACTTTCTTTATAAATTTCTATTATTTTGTCGCCAAATCATTTAGCTTTAAAAGCATTGTTTCAAACAATAGCTGGCTATCTTGCGCACTACTTTTCATCAAATAGTCCGTTTCAATCAATATTTTTTCACTTGCAACTAGAAATTCAAGGCTAATTTGTTTTAAATCACGTATCGCAAAACGAATACGATTTGGATTAATTGCTTTTCCGTTTAAAGTCTTCATTCGTTCAGCCATTTGCTCAAGGGAGTAGCCTTGTTGTTTTAAGAGCTGTATGGTGAGCAAAAAACGGAATTGTGCAATCAGAATACCATTTATTTTGATTAATTCACCGGACTTTGCGACCTTCATCAAGTCGTTATACAAAAGGAATGTTTCCCCCACTTGACCTTTGATGATGAATTTTGACAAATCAAAAACATTTTGCGTTAAATCCTTAATTTGATTGTTGCGAATTAACTCATCAGTAATCACTTTTGTTTCAGCCAATGCAGATAATTGCGTAAAGTTATTTACGGCAAGCTCTAGCTGAAAATTACTCAAGCTGGCAACTAGATGAATCTGGGCGGGTGTTAAGATAGGCGTGGCTTGTTGACTATTCAACTGTGTTAAAAACTGGCTGATTTCTTGATCATCTGTGATTTCTGCCTTAACTTCTGCGGATAATTTATTAATTTCCTTCGTAAATTTCTTGCGTTTGTCAGCATTACCATGAATTAAGATGACAAAAATTGTAGTCGGGTTTGGTTGCTTGAGATAATTAATCAGCGTGTGGCGTTCATCTTCTGAGAGAAATGCCTTGTTTTTAGCTGTTAAATCAAGCATATTTTCCAGAATGACCAGCTTTTTTTCGGCGAAAAAAGGCAATGTATTTAGCTCGTCAAAGAGATTTTGAAAGCTAATTTTTTCCATATTCAAATGCATTGTTTCGGTATCATCAATTGTTCTTGCAACAACCTTTGTAAAATGCTTCAACAAATAGTCTAAATAAAAGGAATTGTTTCCGTAAAAGAAAAAATTCAACTGGTTCTGCTGCAAAGCTTGATTAATCTGGTCAATTACTTTCATTTGATTGTCTTAAGTCCTTTTATTGTTGTAAATGGTTTAAGCGGTGCATAAATCATTCCGTCTTTATCCGTTCTTTTTATTGTAACATGGTTTGCCTTTAAAGTCTGGAGTGTTTTTGGATGCGGGTGCTTGAAGCGATTGTTCTCTCCACAGGAAATCAAGGCAAATTTTGGCTGCAAGCTGCTGATAAATTCAGGAGTTGATGATGTTTGACTACCATGGTGACCTATTTTTAGCATATCAACGCTTGATAAATTATAGGATTTTAGTAGACTCCTCTCACCCTCTGCTTCCAAATCCCCAGTAAATAGCCAGCACACACCCCACAAATTACCAAATAGAACAATCGAGTCTTGATTTTTACCATTAGTGCTCTCTTTGGGATAAAGCACCTGTAGACTACTTTTGCCACCAAGCGTTATTCTTTGACCAACGCTTGCAATTTTAAACTTAGGAGGTGGCTGAATAGTCTTAAGCTCGCTTACGAAATTACTATCGTTTAAGCTGCCGCGGGTCAGGAGAATTTCTTTGATTTTAATCTTATTGGCAACGCTAGCTATATCACCAATATGGTCGGCATCCGCATGGCTTGCCACTAATAAATCAATGGTATCAATGCCGCGCGACTTTAAAAAAGGAATTAAGGTCTTTTCTGCATTAGTAGAAAAGCTGCCTTGCTGCCACTTCTCCTGTAAAAATTCTAGCTTTCCTCCAACGTCAATCACGACTGTTTTTCGGTTAAATGGCGTCTGAATCACAATGCTATCGCCTTGCCCGACATCAACGATCGCAATGATTCCAAACGGATTGTACTTCGTTATCGCTAGGCAGCCAAGTAAAATCACCAAGGGTAGCTTGATTGAACGTTTTAAATAAAGAGAATCCAATAAGGTAAAAACAGCAAGGACAGCGACAAGAAGGAGAAAAGCTGTCGGCTTTCCGATAATTAACGGCTTAAAGCTTAATTTTGCTACCCAGTAAACGATATTCTCTAGTCCGAGAAACAAAAAATTAACATCTATAGCTAGCCCAAAGATCGACAGGAAAAACAAAATAAGCAAAGTTGGCAACAGAAAATAGTCAAACAAGCAAGCAAAAATAACCGTTAAAACAATCGATAAGGGCTGCCATTCATGAAAATAAAACAACAAAATGGGTAAAATCCCCAAGGCAACTAGCATACCACCTCTTAGCTGATCACGAAGCCGCTTTGCTTGAAGCATTAATGGTTTCAACTCAAGGAGGAGAAATGCAAGGATAAAGGAGAGCTGTGCCGATTGGGATAACAAGTTTTTGGGCATAAAAATCAGCACAATAAGCAAGGTCAAAGCGAAGTTATCACTACTCTTTATCTTGAAATATTGGAATAAATTTGCCAACAAAGCGCGGATAATCGACACCTGCAGCCCAGTTATTGCAGCATAAAAAATGCTAAATACTAAATCAAAAACAGGTAAATGCTCTTTTAAGACGCCACACCTTAGCAAAAAGTAATGCAGCTTATTGATGAAAAACGTTACCTGCATTCCCGAAATAGCAAATAAATGAATAATCCCGAGCGTTGAATAAAGGTTTAGCGATTCGTTAAAGCTTTTAGGCGTAAAGCCAAGTAAGAGTCCTTGCATGTAGGAGGACAGCGGCGCTTTAAAGCTTTTGTCAATATGGACAATCGCTTTTCGGCGCAAGAAGCTCAGCCAGCTAAAAAAACTCAGGCGCTCTCTTACACTAATTGCTTTGATTTGAGAAATATTAATTGTTTGATTAATGCCTCGGCTTTTCAGATAGCTTTGATAATCAAAACCATTTAGATTTCTAAGTGCTGCGGCTTTTTGTGCTGTGCCATAAACGACTATCCGTAAAGGCCTTGCTACTTCTTGCCAAAGTTTTTGTTCTGATACATCATTTAGCCGGTAAAAGCATTGAAAACTTTGATGATTGCTTTGTGCGACAAAAGAAAGTTGATTGCCATTAACGGAAATTGTATCCATCTGCACGTCAAATTGTCTATCGTCTACTGACAGCTCTTTTGCGTATTTGTTATTATTCATTTTTTGTACAGCGAAAAATCCGGCAAAGACAAGAACAACCAGCAAAATCTGAACAATCGTTTTTGGGGAATATTGCCTAAGACGATTGAGAAAAAAGAGTAAAATCAAAATCCAAAGCCAGTGATTTTGATAAATTACAAAAAATAAGACAGTTAATAGCACAACTAAATTAATCAGCGGGAGCTGTTTAAAAAGCTTAGTCAAACATATTCCCAAAGCTTAATTCCTTGAAAAACTCAGGATTTAATGCCACCTTATTGACCTCAATCCCCAGCTTTTCAATTAATTCTAAAGCATACGGGTCATTTCGATAATCGTTTAAGTAGTGAATTTTACAAATGCCTGCTTGCAGGATTTGCTTTGTGCAGTGGATACATGGCAAGTGTGTGACGTAGATTTCAGCACCGTCTGTGGAGATACCAAGCTTGGCACATTGCAAAATGGCATTCATTTCAGCATGAATCGTTCTAATGCAATGTCCGTCAACTAGTCGGCAACCGACATCAATGCAGTGAACCTCGCCACTAACTGAGCCGTTATAGCCGCCTGCAATAATTCTTTTATCACGAACAATTGTTGCTCCGACAGATAATCTAGGACAGGTGCTCCTTAGTGCCAAGAGAACCGCCTGTGCCATAAAGTATTGATTCCATGGAATTCTTTCCAAATTAATCACCCCTTCTGTTGAAAATTTTTAAATCAATTTAGTCAGTCTTATTTATTGTAACGTATTCTCGGATATTTTCAATTGTCTTATCGCCAATTCCACTAACTTGTTTTAAATCCTCCAATGCTTTAAACGGTCCGTTTTCCTCCCGATACTTAATGATATCCGCTGATTTTTTCGCACCAATCCCACTGATTTGCTGCAAAGTCTCTTGTGTTGCGGTATTGAGATTGATTTTCCCTTGTGCCTCTTGACTACTGCTACTGTCTGTTTTTTCTGTATCTGTTGCAAGATCCTCAAAATCCTCGCCGAGATAGGGAACGTAGATAACCATCTCGTCACTTATCTTTTTTGCCAGATTAATTCCTCTGACTTCGGCATTATCCAGCAAGCCACCTGCCAAATTAACAATGTCATTAACCCTAAGATTGGCTGCCGCTTGATAAATACCGGGATTTTTAACTGCACCCTTAATATCAACGACTAATAAAACCTCTGCTGTCTGCTCCTTTTCAACTTTTTCCTTTGTTTCCTCCGTACTTTTGACTGCTGAAGCTTTGGCTAAGCTTATCTCCTCAGCAGGCTTTACTGAACGATTAAGCCACCAAAAGCTAAACAAGGCAAGCACAAGCGCTAGAACAATTCCGCCAATCATCAACTGAGCTCGCCATTTAACTAACATTGTTTTAAAATATGCCATTAATGCCACCTCCTAAGAGGTATTACGAAAAATTTTAAAAAAAAACAATAATTAACTATTTTTATAGCTCAAAAAAAGCAGACAAGTCACTTTCTACTTGCCTGCTTTTGATTAATCGGGAGTTTGTCAAGCAATAAGGATATATTTTTTTCGTAACAATAAAAATTTGTATCTAATCATCATTCAAAATCAAAAATATCCTTTTCCTAAAATTGTCTAAAGCCAAACTCATCATTCCATTTCTTTTTCTTGGGTTTGCCTCGATAGTTCATTCTGTCATGTCGGCGATTATGGCAGTCTTTACAAAGGGTACGCAAGTTAGACAACTCCATGGCTAGCTCTGGGTAGAACTCTAACTCTTTGATGTGGTCAACTTCCAATACAGAATCATATTGAGTAGTTAGTCTACCCTCTGCTCTACACCATTGGCAATCTGTTCATAATGATCACGTTCAAGAACTCTTTGCCTTAGTCGTTTCCATTCTGTCGAAGAATAAAATATCGCTCGGGATTTCTTAGTGCTTACATCAATCATTATCACATCACCTCCAAACAAAAAAGCACACCCAAAAAAGAATGTGCTAAAAACATTAAATTAATTGCTAAAACGATTGAATTAGGCGCACAGATTAATTTCTATTTATAATGAAAACGTGCGGCTGCAATTTTAATCTGCCCATCTTCCAATTTATAGACCAATCTATGCTCATCTGTAATTCTTCTCGACCAATAGCCAGAAAAATCATGTTTCAACGGCTCTGGCTTTCCAATCCCTTGATAGCCGTTGCGTTCAATATCTCTAATTAACTTATGGATTCTTTTAATCATAGGCTTGTTATTTTCAGCAAACCAATGCTCATAATCTTCCCATGCCTCATCAGACCACGACTTAATCATCTTTAACCTCGTTCAATTCCCTTACCACACCTCCGCCGTTTTCTAACGATTGAATTGAGCGATTCAATCGTTCCCTGTTTGCTTCGGACGACATCAAATACAGCGTTTCTTGCCATGAGTTGTAATCATCTTGGCTCATCACTACAATATTTGAACCATCATTAGACGTCACAATCAAACGTTCAGCATCATCATTGACACGACGCATCACACTTTTTAAATTTTGCCTAAAATTACTATATGTTACAGCTTCCATGGTCTCACTCCTTTTTTTGTTGTACAACAATATTGTACAATTTTTAGCAGCGCGGGTCAACATTCAAAATAACCACAATACAAATTTACCTTAAAAAACATGAGAAAAACACCCTATTTTTTTCTCATTCCACTTTTTTTTTAAATATTCAATTATTTTGCTAAAAACTGTTGACAACATATCTAATATTATATATAATATGATTGTAGGAGGTGTGGAAGTGGTTGAAGAAATAATCGTCTAGGACAAGGGAGCTTTTGCTCCTCCCCGTCCTTATTCATGGCTGCTCTATTTTATACCACAGTTTTCGTTATTGCCTTAATCGGCTTGTTTGTGTCAGTAAAAAATCATGTTAAAAGGAGGTAGTGATGTTTGTAGATACTGAGAAAATTGAATGGCTTTTAGAGAATAGAAGTCAGTACTTTATTGCCAAAACCTCAGGGATTGCTCAATCTAAGTTATCTGGTTTGAAAAACAAAAAGATACTGGTTGAAAATCTTACAATCAGCAGTGGTGCAAAACTAACTGCTCTAGCTATTCAAGAACAACAAACCACTCAGGATTAACTGGGTGTTTTTTCACCGCAATCTCCTCATTCCGCTTTTTTTGTGCGAATATCGTTGAAATACTCAATTATTTGTGCTCGTTTTCGGCATACATGCCCTACTGACTTTCCGATTTCCTCCGCAATTTCTTCCCAAGAACGTGGTGCGCTATCCACCCATCTAAGATTAAATATTTTTTTGCTGGGTGTGCTTAATTGTCTATAGCAGCCCTCACAGTCGTTTTTAAACCGTTCTAGATATTTTAGTCACGGGTGTTCCCGTGACAACATAAGGCACTCATATTCATATGAGCACCCAATTAACTAGCAATCCTATATTTTTTTACATAGTAATCCTATCACATTTAAGTTCGTCATAATTGGCTGTGGATATGCTCATATCTTCGCATAATACCAATTATGATATACACCGCTTACGCCTGCCTACT
>JAISYB010000135.1 GCA_031270215.1 Streptococcaceae bacterium
TTAGGCGCAATTGCCACACTCGGTATCTTTGCCGGCACCTATGCTAAGTATGTTTCGGTATTGCCACTAACAAGTAATGGTGATGACCTAAGCGCAAGGGTCGCCATCTGGAATGTCGGTGTAAGAAACAATATAGAGTTAGCTCTCTTTAGACCATACTACTACGGTGCAACTGTTGATGGTGTGGATTCGAATAGCAGTTCTGCCAATAGCGGTCATGGTGATGCAACGGATTCAGAAAAGGACACAGTCTTTACCAATAACGGTGACAACCTTGTCGCTCCCGGTACGCATGGCTTTAAATTTATTGAGATTACTAATGCTACTGGTGGTGGTCCGCGGTTAAAGGCAGCCCAAATTCCTACAACTGAAGTGACTTATAAGTTAACCGTAGGAGATATAGCACCAAGCGCAACTATCACTGATGAAGTCGACACCGACGTCTTTAAAGGTCAATTATGGGTTGCCGTTTTGACCGATTTTGGTGAAAATGGAGATCAATCGCCAATGGTTAACTGGGGAGAGGATACATATAGAAAGTCAGGTGATGAAAACACAACTTATGTTTCTATTCCATGGAAAAATGTTACTGACGCATTGGCAGGCATGTATACTGATGGTGATAATGCAACTAATCTTGGTAATGTCAAAGAGATTAAAAAGATCGTTGTCCTCTGGAAATGGGACTTTGAAAAAGGAGAAACTTCAGACGAAATATCCGCAAACGACGCAAAAGACAACTCACTTGGTAAGGCAACAGAGCTTCCAACGATTAGCATTAATTTCGGAACAATCCGAGCAGAACAAGTCGATTAAAGGCTTAAAAAAGTTGATTAGGCGCTTTTGGCGCAGTTAACGATACATATCGAGTAATTTTGATTGATATTTACCTCCCAAAAAAGCAAGCTCAGCGCTTTGTCTGAGCTTGCTTTTTGATGTTTTAGTGGCAGATTGATACCAAGATGAAAGATAACAAGCTCAGGTACTAAATTTTACAAAAAATTTACATTTTTTACACAAAAAATTCACATCTTTTTTCTATACTCTAGTTGTACCAAAAAATTTGGCATAAAAAAACAAAACAGAAATGGAGATTTGTATAAGATGATGAAGAAACGTTTGGTTTTATCTGTTGTTGCTGTTGCAGCACTGGCTTTAACAGGTTGTGCGCAAGGGAGCAAGAAAGAAGCTGCGAGTAATAATAGTGCACCACTGACAGTTATCACACGTGAAGACGGCTCTGGAACAAGAAGTGCTTTTATTGAATTATTCGGAGTTGAAACAAAAGACGCTGACGGTAAAAAAATCGA
Organism: Streptococcaceae bacterium; assembly: GCA_031270215.1. Lineage (GTDB taxonomy): Bacteria > Bacillota > Bacilli > Lactobacillales > Streptococcaceae > MMGLQ5-1. The sequence goes on from JAISYB010000135.1 coordinate 1,311, forward strand.
TCATACGCTAACCAGTGCCGAGGTCACAAATAGCACCTCAGTGATGCTAACCACAGTTGCGGGAAATAAAAATGCAATCGGCTATATCTCGCTTGGCTCACTTAATAAGACAGTTAAAGCAGTCAAGATTGATGGCGTAACACCAAGTGAGGCGACAGTTAAAGACGGCAGCTATAAGATTTCAAGACCGTTTAATATTGTTCAAAAGAATACAGATAACAAAATCGCCCAAGACTTCATCAAGTTTATCTTAAGCGATAAAGGACAAAAAGTTGTCGAGAACAATGGTTATATCTCAAAGGAAGTTGGTCCGGCATACACAGCGACTAATCTTGAAGGCAAGCTGACTGTTGCAGGTTCATCATCAGTTACACCAGTCATGGAAAAGCTAAAGGAAGCTTACACGAAACTGAACTCAAAAGTAACCATTGACGTGCAACAAAGCGATTCAACAACAGGTGTTAATGCAACCAAAGAAGGGATTGCAGACATCGGTATGGTTTCTCGTGAATTACAAGATAGCGAGAAAGAATTAAAGTCAACGGTAATTGCTTTAGATGGAATTGCTGTGATTGTCAATAAACAACAGACTGTGGATCAGTTAACCAGCGCCAACGTTAAAGATATTTACACTGGAAAAATTACTAAATTCTCAGCAATTAAATAAAGATTTGTATCAGGCAGTGTCAACGATACGCTGCCTTTTTCAATGGAATAAGAAGAGGTGATAAAATGACGGTTAAGGAAAAAAGTTTTAGGAATTGGTTCACATTTAGTGCTTTAATGTCAACCTTGGCGTTAATTGTGATTACTTTCTTCCTACTTGTTAATGGTATACCGGCAATGGAGAAAGTCGGTCTATTCAAGATGTTGACAGGGACACAGTGGCAGCCGAGCAATAATCAGTACGGGATATTTCCAATGCTGGTTGGCTCATTCTATGTCACAGTAGGCGCCCTAGTGATTGGTGCGCCCTCCGGTATTTTAGGTGCAATCTTTCTAGCTTACTTTTGCCCTAAACGCCTTTATGCGCTCTTAAAACAGCTCGTGATTTTAATGGCAGGGATTCCCTCTATTGTCTATGGTTTTTTTGGTTTAGTCGTCTTAGTGCCACTATTTCAGCCTTTAAATGGAAGTGGTAAGGGGATTATGACTGCCTCACTACTCTTAGGGATTATGATTTTACCGACAATTATCAATATCAGTGAGGACGCCTTACGTGCTGTACCTCAGAATTATTATGAAGGCAGCGTGGCGCTTGGTGCAAGTCATGAACGAACAGTTTTTAGTGTCATGGTTCCAGCAGCGAAATCAGGTGTTTTAGCTAGCGTGATTCTAGGGTTGGGACGTGCGATTGGTGAAACGATGGCAGTGATTATGGTTGCGGGTAATCAGGCAGTTATCCCGACAAGCATCACATCAGGCGTGAGAACATTGACGACCAACATTGTGATGGAAATGGGCTATGCGACCGATCTGCACCGTCAGATGTTGATTGCGACTGCTGTTGTTTTATTTGTCGTGATTCTTTTGGTTAATTTAGCAGTCACAATTTTTAAAAGCAAGGAGCAAAGAAATGGATAGGGCAAAAGGATATCGTCGAAGCTTTAGCGGGCGTATTTTAAAAAGCTTGGTTTACCTAAATATGATTTTAATTGTTGGAGTTATTCTTTGGATGATTGGCTATATTCTACTTGCCGGTCTGCCAAATATCCACGCCTCACTTTTTGCTAAAGTCTATAATTCAGAGAATGTTTCGTTAATGCCTGCGCTAATCAACACAATATCTTTTGTTGCTATGGTGCTGCTTTTAGCATGTCCGATTGGGATTTCAGCGGCAATTTATTTTGTCGAGTATGGGCAAAAGGACTCCAAAGTAATTCATCTGCTGCGGGTTGCGACAGAAACGCTTGCTGGTGTACCATCAATTGTTTTTGGCTTATTCGGCTATCTTTGCTTTGTGATTACATTAAAGCTAGGCTACTCAGCGCTTGCGGGCTGTCTGACCTTGGCAATTATGGTTTTACCTGTGATTATCAGAACGAGTGAGGAAGCATTACTTGCTGTGCCACAGTCATTGCGTGAGGGCAGCTATGCGCTTGGTGCAGGCAGGGTACGGACAATTTTCCGCATTATTTTACCACAGGCTATGGCAGGGATTTCCAGCGGCGTGATTTTAAGTGTTGGTCGGATTGTTGGTGAAACGGCTGCCTTAATCTATACGGCAGGAACTCTAGCAAAGGTTGCTGACCCCTTATCTTCCGGTCGAACCTTGGCGGTTCACATGTATGCCTTGCTCTCAGAGGGGACACATATTGAGGAGGCTAATGCAACTGCCGTAATTTTATTACTAATGGTAATTGTCTTAAACATTTTAGCATCAGTTGTCGTCAAGCTATTGACGAAAAATAAGATGTAGAAGGGAAAACGTCATGTCAACAATAAAAATCGAAAATTTAGATTTGTTTTATGGGGAACATCAAGCCTTAAAAGAGATTAATTTAACGATTCACCCGAATCAAATCACCGCCTTTATCGGGCCAAGTGGTTGCGGAAAATCAACGCTTTTAAAGACCTTAAACCGAATGAATGACTTTGTGTCAAGCTGCAAAATTACAGGAAATGTCTTAATTAATAATCAGGATATTTATCAATTGCCTTTAGTTGATGGGCTCAGAAAAACGGTCGGAATGGTCTTTCAGAAAGCCAATACTTTTCCAATGTCTGTCTATGACAATATTGCCTATGGTCCAAAAACGCATGAAAAGCTCAATAAAAAGGCTTTGGATCAGCGTGTTGAACAATCGTTAAGACAAGCTGCACTGTGGGACGAGGTCAAGGATAGATTGCATAAAAGTGCACTCGGCTTATCGGGCGGACAGCAGCAGCGTCTATGTATTGCGCGCGCTTTGGCGGTCGAGCCTGACATTTTGCTAATGGATGAGCCGACCAGTGCGCTAGATCCAATCTCTACAGCGAAAATCGAGGAGTTGGTCTTAGAGCTGAAAGCAAAATATACAATCGTTATTGTTACCCATAATATGCAACAGGCTTCACGCATATCAGACGTGACGGCATTCTTTATGAATGGTGAATTAATTGAGAGCCAAGCAACTGAGCAGCTGTTTAGTATACCAAGAGAAGTGACAACATCTAACTATATCACAGGGAGGTTTGGTTAATGGAGCGTCAATTTTTTAAAACGCTAGATGACATCAATAATGATTTAATCCAAATGGGGGCGCTATGTCAAAAAGGCTTAGGCTATTTAACATCAATGCTCACTAAGCATGATACAGCTAATCTTTTGGCACTAAGAGATAATGAAAAAAAAGTTGATCGCCTAGAGGCAAGTATTGAAAGCAAATGCCAGCGTTTATTATTACTAGAGCAGCCAGTTGCGCAGGATTTAAGACAAATCTATGCAACAATCAAGATTATCAATGATTTGGAACGAATCAGCGATCAAACCTTAAGTATCGGTACATTATCCGAGCAGATTGATGAGGGAGTTCATCTACTGGAGGATTTGTTAGCACAAATTACCGCAATGGTTGCGCTAGCTATTGAAAGTTATACGACAAGCTTGCGAGAGGTTGCACAAAGGACAATTGCAAAAGATGAGGCGGTCAATCGTTTATTTGCTAGCGTTAAGGAAAACTTGGCACGTGAATTGCCACACTCGATAGAAAGTTCACTCAATCAATTGATGATTGCCAAGTATATGGAGGGGATTGGCGATCATGCCAAAAGCATTGCCACAATTGTTTTAGAACAAATCACACCTAAAGAGAGCTAGCGTTTGTTCTAAGCTTGCTAGAAAGAGCGGTAATTTATATAGCAAACACGTCACAAATCATTTGACTAGTAAATGAGGTGGGTCAAAAGCGTTTAACGCCGAGTCCTGCTTTTTTGTCGTTTGAAGGATTGTGAATGAGCGCTTTTAAATTTTAATTTATTGATAATCATTTTATTTAATAAACACAACCAAGTTGTTTGATTTATTAAGATAGCTATAAAAATTAATTTGATAGTTCTGTTGACATGACTTAGAATGGCTTTGTGAAGGAAGCACGCTTTAAGTTTTAAAATAAAGGAAATCATCAATCTCAATGAAGTAAATGACGTCTCTAATTTTACAAAGGTTAATTTTAAAATTCTTCTGTACGATAAATTAAAGGAGGAAAATTAGAATATTTAAGGATTTTGATTGTTTCGCATCTCGTAACTAAAAAAATAGTTCAAAAAGATACTATAAATAATTTTTGAACTGCTGAAAGTGAGGGAAAAATGAGAATAAATTATTAAAAAGAATAGGTTTTAGTATTTTTGTGGTGGGATTATCAATTTTTTCTGTTGATTGTTCTGCAAGCACTGTTGAAAAAGTTCCAGCGACACCCCAAAATACATCTTGGTTAGTGAGTGTTACACCATTCACGGAAGAGCAAAAACAAATTCAAAAAGATATCTTAGACTCAGCAGAAACAGCGACCATTTTATCTGAGGGAATATTAGTTGGTGGCACGAGTGTCCCAACCAGTCCTTATTATCTCCCTTCACAAGATACATATTTCTCTTCAGCGTTTTCTGGGAGTGGTTTTCGCTATAGTGGATATTATTTTATACGTGGCTCAGTAGGCGTTTATAGCGGTGGAAATATTAGTGTAGCGGTATATGAAGATAGTTTTGATGTTATTAATGATTCAGGAAGTATTGTACCTGTCTAGCCAGGATCTAACTACACATTCAATACATCTTCAGTCGGTGGTGGTGGTCTTTTCTATTTTAGAACCTATAATCCAATTGCGGGCTCTAGATATCAATGTACTTCTTGGTGAACAATATGGGGGTAAAACATATGAAACAGACATCGATTAACAAGCTTGTATTTGCATTAATTGCCGTTGGTTATATTTTAGGAATAACTACAATTTATTTCGTCCAAAAAAATCAACAGACAGCTGTCGACAAAGTAGAAGTAGTATCAGAAATAAAAAATAATCAAAAAAATTCAATTAAATACTATGATGTGCTGACTGATAAGGATCGGTTCACATCATGCAGAAAACATCAAAGTTTCCAAAGGTGTAAGAGACTTTAGAGTTGAGTTTTATTTTACTGTGGGGAAGAAGTATATCATATCTGTTTATGGTATATGCGCTAACGATAAATTTAGCTAAAATATTTAATTAAATATCTAGGTTGATAAGTTGGCCGCTTTTTATGTTGTCACGGGAACACCCGTGACTTTAGTCATGGGATGAGAGTGGCTCGGTCTGAACTCTCCGATTTACCATGGAGAATTAAGTGTTGTTTTAGCAGTAAAAAACACCGCTCAAAGAAAGAGATTGACCCAAAAGTCTAAAATTCGCTGATTATGAAATAGAAAAAACGTATGAAATCAATGTTTCCACAAACGAATTTCATACGATTTTTTTATTTTCAAGACATTTAGGTCAGCCTCAAGCATAAAACTATCACATGCTAGCCGAACACAATACTTAGTTGAAGTGTTTATTGTCTGGATCGATTTCCTCTAGAATAATTGCTGCGGTTTCTTCTATCGAAAGCTTGGCAACATTAATCACCGCACAGTCTAGCTTATTGAAGACGTCATTTGCGTATTCGAGTTCTTTTTTGATATTTTCGATATTTGAGTAGGCATTACTATCAGTTAGTCCGTAGGACTTCATTCGCTCAACGCGAATGTCATTTAAAATCTTAGGGTCAGTCGTTAATCCGAAGATTTTATGTTTATCAATCTCAAAGATTTCCTTTGGTAATGTCGCTTGCGGAACAAGTGGAAGATTGGCAACCTTAACGCCTTTATTAGCTAAAAATAGACTAAGTGGCGATTTTGAGGTGCGAGAAACACCCAGTATTACGACATCAGCCAGTTGAAATCCTGTTGGGTCTTGCCCATCATCATAGGTCTGGAAAAATTCCATTGCAGCAATGCGGTCAAAGTATCTTTCGTCTAGCTTATGCTGTGCCCCATAGGTTAAGGTCGGCGCTTCGCCAGAGAGTTCAGTGAACTTTTTAAGCATTGGATTCATGATGTCAAAGACGGTTAAGTCATGCACTTTCGCAAAATCTCGAACGATGTCACTTAACTCATCTTGGATGAGCGTATGAATAATGACAGCTCGCTTTTCCAAAGCAGATTTCAAAATTCGCTTTAGCCGCTCAGGATTCTTAACAAAGGTAAAGCGTTTGGTGAAAAATCGTGTTCTTGGAAACTGTGGTTCTACGGCTTGAAAAAGCTTCATTCCCGTATCTCCCACGGAATCGCTGATGACAAAAACATTGATTTCGGAAGTTTTACTCATTTTTGGCTCCTTATGTTAATTAATTGATTTGTTTATATTATAACATAGATAAATATCGAAATTGATACAATTACAAAAAGGCTTTAAAATCTCATAAATAAAGGGTTTTTGAGTATTGCTCAAGCTGTTTTTTTGGGGGGACATTTTTTAGTGGTTGTTAGGGAAATGCAAGGTCGAGTTGTTCAAAGGGTGGGGTCGTGAGGGAGTATGATTTGTAAAAATACGAAAGAAACGATTCGTATTATTTTTTTAATATGCTCATGGCTTGATTGATGATGAGATTAAGGAGATTTTTGATGAAGATTTATTTAGAAGTTTGGTTGAGGTGATGACAGTTCAGGTTGATGGGAGAGTTGTGGTTAGGTTTAAGGATGGGGGAGAAGTAAACGGATAGTTTTGAAAACAAAGCAATGTCGTAAAAATGTTGGAAATATAAATTTATTATGGAATCTCGGTATTCAGCAATCAACAGAAAGTTACTTTTGTGAAAACCGGTTAATTCTGTTACACTTTAGATAATACTTTTGTTTTAGACGGAATATCAATGTTTTTAGAAGGTAGGTATGGATATGTTTTGGAATAATTTAATTGCAATAGCGGTATTGATTATTGCGCTAGCATTTGTAGTATTAGTTTTCTTTGTTGTAAAGCTACTGCATTCAGTTAGAGAAACAGTGGACAAGACGAGTCAGACACTTGACGTTTTGAGTAGTGACACACGTGTTTTGATGCATCAGGCAGAGGGTATCATGGTCAAGACCAATGTGCTTTTAGATGACGTCAATGGTAAGGTGGCAACAATTGATCCATTGTTTGACGCAATTGCCGATTTATCAGAAACGGTGTCTGATTTAAACGATTCTAGTCGTCGATTTGTTAAAACGTTTAGTCAGGCTAAAGGAACAATGAAGAAGGCAGGAGTAGCTGTCGCACTTAGTAAAACAGGCATGAAGTTGTTTAGAAAAAGAGAAGCTAAGCAGTCATAGTCTTAGTGAAAGTGAGGAAAACAGATGAGTAAGGAAAAGAAAAGTGGCTTAGTTTCAGGCTTAATCATTGGTGGTGTGATTGGTGGCGTTGCAACTTATCTATTAGCACCAAAAGCAGGTGAGCTTAAGGAGAAAGTTGAAAAAACTCTAGATGAACTTGATTTGTCAGATGATTGTCAGCTTAGTGAGCTCTTAAAAAGGACAGGAAATGATTTAAAACGTAGCGCAGCAGATGTTGTGGAGCATTTAAAGGCGCAAGGCGTTAGTCTATCTGATGTTATTAATCCAAACGGGCAGGCATTTTCAGCGGGTTTATTTGAAGCATTTAATGCCCAAACGCAAGAGGTGTCAGATGAGCTTGATGAAGTAGAGGATATTGTGCTTGATGCTGACGAATTAGTTGATAAAAATAAATAATCCTGCAAAAGTAGGCGGGACAAAGGTGAATTAAGAAGGCATAACTTTTGTTTTGTTGTTTATTCGGATTTAAAGCAAGAAGAGCTTGGGATTATCTTAACTCCCAAGCTCTAATCATTATCTGTAACATTAGTGAGAAATACGTTTGCGTGCTGCTTTTTTGCGGTTTGCTTCGATGAATTTTTCCTTTTCATCAATTGGGTCAATCACTGTTTTTTTGATTGCCGCTGCAATAGTCGCCGCAGTACCGACAGTGACAGCAATGCCTGTCACAACACCTTTAGCAAATTTGCCCATAAGAACCTCCTTATTTGAAAAAGCTATACCTTCATTATGGACTTTTTTGCTGAAATTTGCCACAGATAAGATTGAAAAAATTAGACCCTTTGGAGGAATCATGACAGAAGTAATTGCACATCGCGGTAATCGTAGCTATTTTCCTGAGAACACCTTGCCGGCATTTTTAAGTGCGATAGAGCTTGGCGTAGACGGGATTGAGCTAGATGTTCATCTTTCAAAGGATGATGAATTAATTGTGATGCATGATGAAAAGATTGATAGAACAACTGACAGCACAGGATTTATCCGTGATTATACACTTGATGAGCTAAAAGCTTTTGATGCAGGAAGCTGGTATGATGAACAGGTTAAGGGAACGAAAATTCCGACTTTATCCGAGGTCATTAATCTCTTAAATGTCAATGATTTTCATGGTTTACTAAACATTGAAGTTAAGACGGACAATATCGAATATCCGGCAATTGAAGCGATTTTAGCAGAAAAAATGAAAAAGACAAGGTTGAAATTTTCGTATATGTATTCTAGTTTTAACCTTGAAACGCTTAAGAGGATCGCATTATTTGATTCAGAAGCTAAGAGAGGATATATTCTAGGAACAAGTGAAAAAAAGGTCAAATCTGCCTTAAAGCTGGATTTTTTAGAGGCAATTCATCCAAAGATAGATTGGGTAATGGCAAATTTAACGAAGATAGAGGACTTTCCTTTACCTATTAGAACTTGGACGGTAAATGATGAGGGGCAAATGCGGCTTGTCTATCGAAATCACCTTTCAGCCTTGATGACGGATTATCCCGAGCTGGCATTACAACTGCGAAGTGAAATGGATGTTTTGCCAGATGAATAAACTTTTAGTAGTAGTTGGACCGACAGCAGTTGGTAAAACAAGGTTAGGAATTGACTTGGCACGTAAGTTTAATGGTGAGATTATCAGTGGCGATTCAATGCAAATCTATCGTCATTTGGATATTGGTACAGCGAAAGCAACGCATGAAGAACAACAATTAGCGCAGCACCATTTGATTGATATTCGGGAGGTTAGCGAGGGGTTTTCGGCATTTGACTTTGTTCATCTAGCGCAAAATGCGATTGAGGAGATTAGGCAGCGTGGCAAGCTACCGATTATTGTTGGTGGAACAGGGCTGTATATTCAAGCTTTATTGGAGGGCTACCACCTTGGTGGCGGAGACCATCATGAGTCAATTCAGGCTAGGCAGCGTGCTTTAGAGGAGAGTAATCAGACCGATTTGGAGCTGAAAGTTAAGCTAGAGGCTTTAGAAGTAGCCAAAACAACGGATTTATCAGCTAACAATCGCCGCCGTCTTGCACGCCGCATTGCGCTTTTAGAATCTGGCATTTCATCAGTTAATCAATCCGTCACTCATGATGTTTTGCTGCTTGGTTTAAATACCAACCGTGATTTGCTATATCAGCGAATTAATCAACGTGTTGATTGGATGCTTGAGAATGGTTTGTTAGATGAAGCATTATGGTTAAAGACGAATTACTCAGACACTCAAGCTAGTAAGGCAATCGGCTACAAAGAGCTTTTCCCCTATTTTGCTGGTGATCTGGCTTTAGAAGAAGCTGTTGAGCTGATTAAAAGAAATTCAAGACGTTATGCTAAGCGACAACTGACTTGGTTTAGAAATCGAATGAACGTTAAGTTTTGGGATTTGATTTGCGATGAAGGTGCGCAGGAAAATTTAGAACATGAGGTAGAAAAGTGGCTTTGATTAACAATCAAGAGGAAATAGAAAAAGTGATTATTGTTGGGGTTGAAACGCCACAAAACTTTAAAAACTTTACAACATCATTTAAAGAATTAGCGAAGCTTGCCACTGTTGCAGGCGGTGAAGTTATTGCAACGATTAGACAAAATCGTGAAAAAATTGATAGCAAAACACTCATCGGTAAGGGAAAGCTTGAAGAATTGCAAACTATGATTGAGCAAAAGGAAGCTGTAACTGTTATTTTCAATCAACGCTTAACGCCAAGACAGCAGTTGATTTTAGAGAGAACATTAAAGATTAAAGTGATTGATCGAATGCAGCTTATCTTGGATATTTTTGCACTGCGAGCGAAAAGTAGTGAAGGACAGCTTCAAGTAGAGCTTGCACAGCTTAATTACTTGCTACCCAGATTAGCTGGGCAGAGTATAGGACTTTCAAGGCAAGCAGGCGGAATCGGTAGTCGTGGTCCGGGAGAGAAAAAGCTAGAAACAGACCGCAGGCATATCGAATCTCGTATCCTGCAAATCAAGCAGGACTTAAAAGCCGTTGAACGCAAACGTGCACTTAATCGTGAAGAAAGACTTAATAGCGGTGTTTATAAAATCGGACTGGTTGGTTATACAAATGCCGGAAAATCAACAATCTTTGAACAATTAACTAAAGAGGCAACACTTGTTAAGGATCAGCTATTTGCCACACTTGATCCATTGTCTAAGAAAATAGAATTTGATAATGGATTTCAAGCGGTCTTGACGGATACGGTTGGTTTTATCCAAGATTTACCGATAGAGCTAATTCAAGCGTTTCACTCAACCCTTGAAGAAAGCAAATATTCTAATCTATTAATTCATGTCGTTGACGCAAGTCATCCGGATTATCAGCTGCATGAAGAAACGGTATTACAAATTCTTGAAACCTTAGGAATGAGTGCGATACCAATGATTACCGTTTATAATAAAAAGGACTTGATAACAGATAATCAAACCAATCACTTCGGCTCGCTATTAATCTCCTCTTTAGATACGGCAGATATTAATTTACTTAAAGAAAAAATAATTGATTTAGTCAGCAAAGAATTTATTCCATTTGAGAAAATGTATCAGGCGCATGAAAGCTATCAGATTTATGAATTGAAAAAACGATTGATCATTATTGAGGAACATTTTGACGAAAGTCGACAAATCTACATTATCAAGGGTTTTGTTGACAAAGCTCATTATTGGTTAGTTGAATCAGACACAAATTGAACAAAATGAAGCGATAATTTGCAAAAAATGAAAATTTTTCTTTTATGTTCAGACGTGTTTTGTTATGATAAAAGTAGTTTCAAGGAATGAGGGATCTGTATGATTACTTTATTTATTTCACCGAGTTGTACGTCTTGTCGCAAGGCAAAGCGTTGGCTGGAACAGATGGGAATACCCTTTAAAGAACGTAATATTTTTTCAAATCCATTAACGATTGACGAATTAAAGAAATTGTTAGCCGCCACGGAAAATGGAACAGAAGATTTGATTTCGACACGTTCTAAAGTATTTCAAAAGATTGATACGAATTTTGATGATTTGAGTATTAATCAGCTGCTCTCAATCGTTGCGAAGAATCCGAGTATTCTGCGGCGTCCATTGATTATGGACGAGCGCCGTTTGCAGATTGGGTTTAATGATGACGAAATACGCACTTTTTTGCCAAGAAGTGTTCGTAAGCTGGAGATGAAAGAAGCACAACTGAAGGCAGAAACTGGCTTGTAGTTGGAAGCTCTATCTTTTAAAAATGGGAAATAAAATGAGGTTAAGACAAATATATCTAAAGACACAAACGAGATAGAAGTTGCTCCTTAGAACATTAAGCTGCGATACTCTGAAAATATGTGAAGCTATTTTTGGATATTCCTTCTTAATTCTCGGAGCAGCTCACTTTTGTCTTGAGCTCTTTTAGTTGCTAGAGATTTGAAGGGGAATAATTGAAAATGAAAAAAACAATATATTTGATAGAATATTTTTTTAAGTGGACATTACTTGCAACGATTATTGGACTAGCTTCGGGCGGTTTAGTTGCTGCTTTTTTACAATCATTAATCATAGTGACTAATATCCGAGTTCACCATACTTGGTTACTCGTTTTTTTGCCTTTAGCGGGGCTTTTAGTGACTTTTCTTTATCAAAAGTATGGTAAAAACGCAATCAAAGGAAATAATCTAGTGATTGAACAAGGGCAAGGCGGAAAAGAGCGGGTGCCTTTACGCTTAATTCCACTGGTCTTTTTCGGCACAGTTGTTGCGCATTTATTTGGTGCTTCTGTTGGTCGTGAAGGCACTGCGGTACAAATGGGTGGTGCGCTGGCGGATGTCGTCAGACGGATTTTTAAATTTGACCTTGATGTCCGAAAGATATTGATTGTGATTGGAATGGGGAGCGGCTTTAGTGCAATTTTTGGCACGCCACTTGCCGGAACGATCTTCGCTTTAGAGGTTTTGGTCGTTGGTCGATTGGAAACGATGAGTATTTATCCGGTCTTTTTGGCAAGCTTGATTGCAAATGCAACCGTTCAAGTATTAGGGGTTCATCACACACATTATCAGATTAAAGCATTTCCGGATTTAAGTGTTTTATTATTTGCGAAGCTGCTTGTAGCCGGGATTTGTTTCGGCTTGATTGGTGGCTTGTTTGCTAAAATCATTTCAACGATTAAAAGAATCGCTAAGGAGAAAATTGGCACGCCTTACCGCGTAATCTTTATTGGCAGTCTGGTTATTACTTTATTTGGTTTATTTATCACGCAGCGTTACCTTGGTCTTAGCTTGAATTTATTAGATGACGCCTTTAATCATCGAGCACATTGGTATGATTTCTTAGGGAAATTTGCAATGACTGTTTTTAGCTTAGGGATTGGTTTTCAAGGTGGAGAGGTCACACCGCTCTTTGAAATTGGGGCAACGCTTGGTGCGAATTTAGCATCTATTTTGCAGCTACCATTGACTTATCTAGTCGCAATTGGTTATGTCAGTGTTTTTTCGGCTGCGACCAATACCCCGATTGCTTGCTTGATTATGGGCTTTGAGCTGTTTGGAGAAAGAATTGCGCTACCTTTATTTTTCGTCATCATCGTCAGCTTTTTATGCTCAGGACGTCAAGGAATTTACAATGCGCAGATTCTTCAAGAAACAAAAGGTAAGGTTTATCAACCATTTTTAAAGGAATTTATGGATGATTTTCAAGCTAAAATCTGGTAATTGCGATAAAATAAGAAATTTGTGGTATAATTAAAGTTGTCGTCAATTTTAGATATATTAATGTTTATGGAGGATTATATGGAACATACGGAAGTTAAAGAGTTTAGCTTAACAGAGTTTTTCAGTCGTATTTATGCACTAGTCGGATTAGGCATTGGCGTTTCGGCGATTGTTTCCTTTTTGATGCTAACCGTTTTTCAGGACAATCTGATTGCAATCATCTATTCAGAAAGTGCTGTGCTACCTGTTTCTTGGATTGTTGAGGTTGCACTTGTCTTTTGGCTATCAGGAGCTGCTATTCGCAATAAGGGACTTGCTCTGCCGGGATTTTTCGTCTATTCAGCATTAAACGGTTTTACGCTTAGCGTGACGCTGGCTTATTATAATGTCAACTCAATTGCACAAGCCTTTTTAGTATCAGCGATTATGTTTTTTGCTCTTGCCTTCATCGGTATCAAAACAAAACGTGATTTAACTGGATTAGGTAAGAGCCTGCGTGCAGCTTTAATCGGATTAATCATTGCGATAGTGATTAATCTAGTTTTAGGTAACTCAATGATGAATTTATTGGTAAGCTTGGCTTCAGTTGCGATTTTCTCAGGACTGATTGTTTATGAAAACAACCTAATCATCAAGGTTTATGAGCAAAATCGTGGTAATGTTCGTGAAGGTTGGGCGATTGCCATGGCTCTAAGCTTATACTTGGATTTCATCAACTTATTCATCTCTATCTTGCGTTTAACTTCAAAAGATTAATGCAATCATCAAACTGAAAACACTAAATGAGGGGCGCTCCCCTCTTTTTGGTTGCGTTTTTAAGGAAGATTGCTTCGTGAATTACGACAACTCCCGCTTTTTTGCATTAAATTTCGTGAATA
>JAISYB010000156.1 GCA_031270215.1 Streptococcaceae bacterium
TGCCATTGCTAAGCAGCCTAAAATCTTAATCTTTGATGATTCCTTCTCAGCGCTTGATAATCAAACTGATGTCAAGGTCAGACAAGCGTTAGCTAAGGAGGAAAAGGAGGCAACAACGATAATAGTGGCTCAAAAGGTTTCTACCATTCTACACGCTAACCAGATTATTGTTTTAAACGAAGGACGTGTGGTCGGAAATGGCACGCACGAGGAGTTAATTGAAACGAATGAAACTTATCAAGAGATTGCTAAAAGTCAATTGTCCAATGCCGAGTTAGGCATTGAGGAAGCAGAATAGGGGGAGTAGACATGGCAAAAGTAACAGAACAAAAGGCTCCTCAAGGCATGTTTGGCAGACGTGGACCTGGTGTTATGCCGGCAGGCGAGAAAGCAGAAGATTTCAGCGGAACACTGAAGAAATTAATCCACTACATGGGTGCTTACAAAATTGTCCTTGTGATTGCAATGGTTTTTGCAATTGCTTCAACAGCCTTCACGATTTGGGGGCCAAAAATTTTAGCTAAAGCAATTACTGAACTGTTTGATGGTCTGATTAAAAAATATAGCGGTACAGGCAGCATTGATTTTGCGAAAGTTGGGAATATTCTCCTCTTTATGCTAGGTATTTATCTGCTTAGCTCGCTCTTTAACTTCCTACAGGGGTGGTTACTCTCAACAATGACACAGAAAGTAACTTACCGAATGAGGCGGGATATGACGGCAAAAATCAATCGTATGCCAATGAATTACTTTGAAAGTCAGGCGATTGGTGATGTCTTAAGCCGAGTAACTAATGATGTTGATACGCTTGGACAAAGCTTAAACCAGTCAGTCACGCAATTAATTACCAGTACCTTTACGGTGATTGGCGTTTTAATTATGATGCTGACGATTTCTCCATTGATGACCTTGGTTGCTCTGATTATCTTACCAATTTCGTTTGGCTTGATTGCGATTGTCGTCAAGCTTTCACAAAAGCATTTTAAGACACAACAGAATTATCTTGGCGTGATTAATGGTCAAGCTGAGGAAACAATTGGTGCACTTCAGTTAGTTCGTTTGTTTAATCAAGAGAAAAAAAGCCTAGCAGCCTTTAGGGAAAACAACGATATTTTATTTAAATCTGCATGGAAATCACAATTTCTATCAGGCTTAATGCAGCCAATTATGAATTTTGTTGGGAATCTTGGCTATGTTGCAATCGCGATATTAGGAGGTATCTTAGCTTTTAATGGGACGATTACGGTTGGAGATATTCAGGCGTTTATCCAATATATGCGTTCGTTTACCCAGCCAATTGCTCAGCTTGCACAGGTTATGAATTTATTACAATCAATGGCAGCAGCCTCTGAGCGTGTCTTTGAGTTTTTAGAAGAAGAAGAGGAAGAACAGTTTGTAGATAATGCTGTTAAGCTTGATAAGACCCAAGGAATTGTTGACTTTGAGCATGTCCAATTTGGTTACACACCTGAAAAAATAGTCATCAACGATTTTAATTCACATGTTGCTGCAGGTCAAATGGTTGCGATCGTTGGTCCAACAGGTGCCGGAAAGACAACAATGGTCAAATTATTGATGCGTTTTTATGATGTGAATTCCGGAGCAATCAAGATTGATGGGCACAATATTAAGGACTTTAACCGCAGTGATTTGCGTGAAGATATCGGAATGGTCTTACAGGATACGTGGCTGTTTAAGGGAACGATTATGGAGAATATTCGTTATGGTCGCTTAGATGCCACTGATGAGCAAGTTTATAGAGCAGCAAAGGCGGCACAAGCTCATCATTTTATCCAAACACTATCAGACGGCTATCAAACACAACTCAACGAAGAATCAAGCAATATTTCTCAAGGGCAAAAACAATTATTGACGATTGCTCGTGCGATTTTGGCAGACAAGCCGATTTTGATTTTGGATGAAGCGACATCCTCTGTTGATACACGAACGGAGGAAGTGATTCAACGAGCAATGACGAACTTGATGAAGGGCAGAACAAGCTTTGTTATTGCCCATCGCTTATCAACGATTAAGGATGCAGATAAAATCTTAGTCATGGTATCAGGAGATGTTGTTGAGCAAGGCAATCACAAAGAACTGCTCGCAGCAGGCGGCTTTTATGCCGACTTATACAATAGTCAATTTGCCGATATAGATGAAAAAGCTTCATAATTTCAATAAATCTTACGCTCATTTTTTCACCAAGCGTAAGATTTTTCGCATTAGCTGATGTTAGTATTAACCTGCTAAAATAACTTGTAATATTTCATTGTTTGGGTTATGATAATGAAAAGATAAAACATGCAACACCTTTAATGATAGTCCAGAGAGGCTAAGAAGGATTGACATAGGGGTATTCTACCCTTTTTGAGCTCGACATACTCAAGCATCCTTATTCGCTTTTCTGGATAGGATGCTTTTTTTGATGTTTAGGAGGAGTGAATAATGGAAAAAGAAGTAGTGGATTCAATTACGATGAAACGTGCCATTACGCGAATGACTTATGAAATCATTGAGCGGCACAAAGGAATTGATAATCTTGTTCTGGTTGGGATTAAAACACGTGGGATTTATATCGCTAAACGAATTGCCGAGCGTTTACGTCAGTTAGAGCATATTGAGATAACCGTTGGGGAATTGGACACCAAACCATTTCGTGATGACAAATCTGATGAGGATATTATTGATACAACACATATTCCGGAGCATATTGCCGGTAAGGAAATTATCTTAGTGGACGATGTTTTATTTACTGGGAGAACGATCCGCGCAGCACTTGATGCTTTGGTGCATTTGGGACGTCCATCACGGATTCAGCTTGCAGTCTTAGTTGATCGCGGACACAGGGAATTGCCAATTCGTGCAGATTATGTTGGTAAAAATATCCCGACTTCACTAGAAGAAGATATTTTAGTTGAAATGGAAGAAATTGATACACAGGATAGAATTTTGATTGTTAAATAAAGCTAGATATAGGAGAAAAGATGGAAAACAAACCGTTATATGATATTCAGGATAAGCCTAAATGGCATTTGTGGTTAGGATTGTCCTTCCAGCATTTATTTGCAATGTTTGGAGCAACTGTTTTAGTCCCGATCCTTGTTGGTATCGATCCAAGCGTTGCTTTAATCTCATCTGGTCTGGGTACCTTGGCGCATTTAACGATTACTAAATTTAAAATTCCAGCTTACATGGGTTCCAGTTTTGCTTATATCCTTGCAATGCAAACTCTCTTAAAGCATGAAGGCTACGGCGCTGTGGCACAAGGTGCGATTACCAGCGGTTTAGTTTATCTAATCGTTGCTCTAATTGTTAAAAAAAGTGGGACAAATTGGATTGACAAAATTTTGCCGCCAATTGTGGTTGGACCGATTGTCATGGTTATTGGTTTAAGCTTAGCAGGAACAGCCGTCAACGATGCAATGAATATTGATGGCGCATACTCACTAACGAGCGTGATTATTGCTCTGGTTACCGTAGTCAGTATTGTTTTATTCAATATCTACGGCAAAGGCTTTATCTCATTAATTCCAATTCTTTTAGGAATTGTCTTTGGTTATTTATTTGCAGCAGTTTTCGGTGCTTTAACAGGAACGACAATTGTAGATTTTGCGCCAGTTCTAAATGCGCAATGGTTGAGTGTCCCTAAGTTTGAAATTATGTTTGCAATGTACGGCTTTAAGTTTTATCCGAGCGCCATTTTAACAATGGCACCTATCGCCCTAGTAACAATGACAGAGCATTTTGGTCATTTGATGGTTTTAAATACCTTGACAAAGCGTGATTTCTTTAAAGAGCCTGGTTTGGATAAAACCTTGACCGGTGATGGTGTCGCGCAAATTATTGCTGGCTTTATCGGTGGTCCGCCAGTAACGAGCTACGGAGAGAATATTGGTGTCATGGCGATTACAAAGGTGCATAGCGTTTGGGTTATTGCAGGCGCTGCCGGATTTGCAATTATCTTAAGCTTCATTGGTAAGATTACAGCACTGATTCACTCGATTCCGCCAGCAGTTATCGGTGGTGTATCAATTGTCTTGTTTGGTGTCATTGCTTCAAGCGGTCTTAAAATCTTGATTGAAAACAAGATTAATTTTGATGATAAACGTAATTTATTGATTGCTTCAATCATATTGGTCGCAGGAATTGGGAATCTGACGTTAAGAATTCCCGGCTTAGAAGTAACAGGTGTTGCCTTTTCAACCTTCTTGGGAATTATTTTAAACTTGGTATTACCTAAAGAGAAAGGTGTTGCTGATGTCTAAAAGTAAACGAATTAGTTTAAAGCATTTTGTGACCGTTGAGTCATTAAGTAATGCTGAAATATTAGGCTTGATTAAACGTGGCGCAGAATTTAAATATGGGGCGAAGTTTATCCCTGAAAAGGAAGAGTATTTCGTTTCCAATTTATTCTTTGAAAATAGCACACGCACGCTAAACAGCTTTGTTGTTGCTGAAAAAAAGATGAATTTAAAAGTGTTGCCTTTTGATGCGGGACATTCCTCGGTTCAAAAAGGCGAAACATTGTATGATACAGTTTTAACTCTTTCAGCGCTCGGCGTTGACGTCTGTGTCATTCGCCATAGTCAACAAGATTATTATCATGAGCTAATTCAAAGCAAAACAATTCAGCCGGCAATCATTAATGGTGGCGACGGCAGCGGTCAGCATCCGTCACAGTGCTTGCTTGATTTAATGACAATTTATGAAGAATTTCACTATTTTGAAAATTTAAATGTCGCAATCATTGGAGATATTACTCACTCCAGAGTTGCCAAAAGTAATATGCAGGTATTAAAACGTCTGGGGGCAAATATCTATTTCTCCGGACCAACTGAATGGTATTCCAATCAATTTAATGTTTATGGAGAACATCAAGAAATTGATGAATTAATTCCAAAAATGGATGTCGTCATGCTTTTGCGTGTTCAGCACGAAAGACATGATGGCACAGAAAGTTTTTCAAAGGAAGACTATCATCAAAAATACGGATTAACGATTGCTCGTGAAAAAAAGATGAAGCAAGCAGCGATTATTATGCACCCAGCACCTGTTAATCGTGATGTGGAGATTGCAAGTGTGTTGGTCGAAAGCCTAAAGTCAAGAATTGTCGCACAGATGACCAATGGTGTATTTGTCCGAATGGCAATCCTAGAGGCTATTTTAAACGGAAAAACGTAGTTAATCAAAAGCTTAGTCGTTTCAGTTTTGTAAATAAGGGAGGAAAAATGAGCGAGAAACTCTTAATATTAGAAGATGGCACCATTTTTAAAGGGGATGGCTTCGGTGCAGATATTGATGTCTTTGGCGAAATCGTCTTTAATACCGGTATGACCGGTTACCAAGAATCAATTACCGACCAAAGCTACAACGGTCAAATCTTAACATTTACCTATCCTTTAATCGGAAATTATGGCATTAATCGTGATGATTATGAATCAATTTCCCCAACAACTAAGGGCGTTGTTGTCAGAGAGATTGCTAGACTTTCAAGTAATTGGCGCAATCAATTAAGCTTAGATGAATTTTTGAAACGCAAGGGCATTCCTGGAATTTCTGGGATTGATACAAGACGTTTGACAAAGATTATTCGCAATCATGGGACAATGAAAGCCTCTATCGTCAGCGGCGGAGATAGCATTGAGCATATCCAAGACCAATTGCGTGCAACTGTCCTACCAACTAACCAAGTCGCACAGGTATCAACTAAGACACCCTACCCATCACCTGGCATTGGTAGAAATGTTGTTGTAATCGACTTTGGCTTGAAACATTCCATTCTCCGCGAATTATCTAAGCGCAATTGTAATCTAACGGTTATGCCACACAACACAACGGCACAAGAGATTATTGACTTAAATCCGGATGGTATCATGTTGACTAATGGACCGGGAAATCCAACCGATGTTCCGGAAGCTATCCAGATGATTCAAGATGTTCAAGGTAGATTTCCAATCTTTGGCATTTGTCTAGGACATCAATTATTCGCTTTAGCAAACGGTGCAACGACTTATAAAATGAAATTCGGTCATCGTGGCTTTAATCACGCAGTCAGAGAAATTGCGACTGGTCGAATTGATTTTACCTCGCAAAACCATGGATATGCTGTAGATGCGACGTCAATTGAGCAGACAGAATTACTTGTAACTCATGTTGAAGTTAATGACGGTAGCGTTGAGGGAATTAGACATCGACAATTTCCAGCATTTTCTGTTCAGTATCATCCAGATGCAGCACCCGGCCCGCATGATGCAGACCACTTGTTTGATGAGTTTATGGAAATGATGGATGCCTTTAAAGCAGCTAAAAAAGCGTAGAATAGCAGGAGGATAGCTTGTAATGCCTAAAAGAAAAGATATTCAAAAAATTATGGTTATTGGCTCAGGGCCAATTATTATTGGTCAAGCCGCTGAATTTGACTACGCTGGAACACAAGCCTGTCTAGCTTTAAAAGAAGAGGGGTATCAGGTAGTTTTAGTAAATAGTAACCCTGCGACAATCATGACTGATAAAGAAATCGCTGATCGTGTTTATATCGAACCGATTACTTTGGAATTTGTTTCACGCATTTTAAGAAAAGAACGTCCGGATGCGCTCTTACCAACGCTTGGCGGACAAACTGGCTTAAATATGGCGATTGATTTGTCAAAATCAGGAATTTTGGATGAGCTGGAAATTGAGCTACTTGGTACAAAGCTTTCAGCCATTGATCAAGCTGAGGATCGTGATTTATTCAAAAAATTAATGGAAGACTTAGAACAACCAATTCCTGAATCTGAAATTGTCAATACAGTAGAGGCTGCGTTACTTTTTGCAGAAACAATCGGCTATCCAGTCATTGTTCGTCCGGCATTTACACTGGGTGGTACTGGTGGCGGCATGTGTGACAACGAAGAGGAATTAAAAATTATTGCCGAAAATGGTTTGAAGCTTTCGCCTGCAACACAATGTTTAATTGAAAAATCAATTGCGGGTTATAAGGAAATTGAGTATGAAGTAATGCGAGATTCAAATGACAATGCGATTGTTGTTTGTAATATGGAAAATTTTGACCCTGTCGGAATCCATACGGGAGATTCAATCGTTTTTGCACCGAGTCAGACTTTATCTGACTACGAATATCAAATGCTTCGTGATGCTTCGCTCAAAATTATCCGTGCTCTAAAAATCGAGGGTGGCTGTAATGTACAGCTAGCCTTAGACCCACATTCGTTTAATTACTATGTTATTGAGGTCAATCCACGTGTATCTCGTTCATCAGCCCTTGCCTCTAAGGCAACCGGCTATCCAATTGCTAAGCTTGCAGCAAAAATTGCTGTCGGTTTAACGCTAGACGAGATGAAAAATCCTGTAACTAACTCGACTTATGCTCAATTTGAGCCAGCTCTTGACTAT
>JAISYB010000194.1 GCA_031270215.1 Streptococcaceae bacterium
CTAATCCAACATGTCAATCCTATTTCAATAGTTTACATTTTATAGATTATCCTCTTCCTTAACTAATCATTAACAAATAAAGAAATAGATTCACATTGACTTAAAATTATACAAAAAAATTTTAATTGAAAAATAGTTTTTCATCATCAAAATAATCTAGATTAAAAATTCTATAAAAAAAATTAAACTACAAATATTCTAAAATTATATCCCTAAATTCAAGAGAAAAATAGTTAAAAGTATGTAAAAAATAAACATCAAGTATATATATTCAAGAGTTAAGATAAGACAATTAATTATTTTGAAACTAAGCATATACTAAAACAAAAAGCAAGATCACTTTCATTGTAACTTCAGTTCTAGCGTAAGAACTAAAAACCGATAATACATTTAACTGATATTTATTTGTAATTAGTTCAACAAACTTATTAATTTGATCTAATGGATATGTTATATTTAATCAAAAAAAAGTTATCTTATCCACAAAAATTTGATGTTTGGTTCATTTTGTTCAACTATATCCATTTCATGGTGATCAGCGGTAATGATAGTACCACCTGAAATAGAAGTTTCAGCTAATGCGATAGAATCAGCAATAGAAATTTTATGTGTTGCTTTTAAGCGACCAGCTTCTTTTAATAAGGGTTCACTTATTTCAGCAATAATGTTAATTGGAAGACTTTTTATTTTTTGAATAACTTCATCTGCTTTTGTTTTACTATAATATCGAAAAATATTATAATATATTTCAAGAAGATTAATTTGATGAATAGATAATATAGCATTACCTGTATATGAATCGGCGAAAACTTTTATAACAATTTCTGCGCCAACTTCTTTATTCAATACTGAAAATAAAGCACACGTATCAAGAATGTAATTAGGCTTCAAAAATCCAACTCCTTTTCACTTTGTTTCCTTTCCAAAAATTTCTCAACGGTCAATTCAGGATGACCACTTAAAATCCCAAGTAAACCATTAGTGTAGTCAAAATTTTCTGTACAAAAAGGTTTAATAATTAAAATTTGATTTTGTATACTTACTAAAATCTTTGTAGTTTGAAAATTTGTGACTATAAATTTATTAAGTCCATCTAAATCCATGACTTGTTCAGTCATTAGTCGTCCTCCATACAAATAAAAGTTGAATATTAATTCCTAAAAATTTAAAGGAAATTTTATAAAATTTTATCATCTATCATTGTTTTATTATCTAAAAAACTATGATAGTGTTTTTAAACTAAAATGTTAAATATTGTTAATTTTTCCTCAAACAATTGTCCATTTTGTAAATCTTCTGTAATCAAAAAATCACATTCAGTTTCAAGCGCAGAAGCAATAATGAGTGAGTCGTAATATGTAAAATTATATTTGCTTTGAATATAAATTCCTTTTTTAATTGTATTTAAAGTGACAATTGATATCTTATTTTTGCGACGTATAAGAGATAATGATTCTTCTATGACATTTGGTTGCATTAACTTACGGATACTAACACTACAGAACTCGGATAAAATTTGGGTACTGACAATCCGATAATAACTATTCATCTGCGTAATAGCTTGTTTACGTTTGTCGGGTTCATCCACCGAGTAAATGTAGATTAAAATATTAGTATCAAGAAATGCTCTAGTCACGCTAATAGGCATCATCCCTGTTAAATTTATAACCTTTCGTACACAGTTGCATCTCTGTAAAGTCGTCTAGCGATAAAGTACCTGGTTGAGCTTCGTCAACGCTGCTTTTTGGGTTTGCAGAATCAGAGATATCAGCTGACATCGGTTCTATTGTAAGAAAACTGTTATTATTTTGAACTATTACTTTAGATACACCAAATGTTTTGGCTATATACTCAGCCAAAACATGTACATTCATAACTTGTTTAAACATTGAAACTTACCTCCAGCAAAGAAAAAGTCGTAAAAATAATACACTAACTTTTGTTCTATTTTAGCACCTCGTTGGAAGCGCTTCAATAGCTATTTTGACTAGTTATACTAGAATACGTAATTTCATCGATCTAAGAACCAAAATCTCCCAGAATCGCAAAGCATTTTACTTCAAAATCAATTTTTTGATTGAACAAATATTATTTCGTTTATTAAGCTTAAAATATTATTCAACTCTGGTTTAACTGTTTCTATAGAATTTGAATCAGAATTTGACTTTTCGATTAACTTTTTGAACTTTTGAAGTTTATTGATAAACGTATTCGCATGAATTTGAAAACATTTGATTTTGTTGTTCATCTGGTTTTGAGCTTCATTCTCTACAGACTTTTCCTCTTCCTCATTGTTTGCAGCATCAGGCTGAGACCCTTCAACAACCTCATCATTATCACTTTGTTTTTTCTTATTTTTATTTTCTATTGCTTTTTGAATTTCATCAAACTTGCTCTTCCTAGTTTGAAGATTTGTTATTTTAGCAAGTTGTAATAACCGTGAATGTGTCCAGTCATTAGACTTGAGAACCTCACCTTTTATTTCTTGCTCAAGATTGCTGATTTTCATAAGTTCTGAAACATAACTTTTTGACAATTTCACCTTAGCCACTAAAGCCTTTTGCTCCACTGATGCATCTTCACTTTTCATTTTAGAAAACAAAGCGTCAAGAGCTACAGCCTTTTCCATCGTTGTAAAACCTTCACGATGCACATTTTGAGTAAACGAAACTAAAGCATAGTCCACAGAGTCTTTAGGTAAGATGCGACAAGCGATTTCATTCCATTTCAGTTCCTTGCAAGATCTCCACCTTCTCTCTCCATCAACGATCCAATACCATCCAGGTTTGGACTCATTCTCCCTTACCAAAATAGGTTCAATGAGACCCGTAGATTCAATCGACTGCTTAAGTTGCTCTAAAGCTTCTTGTGCAAAATAATTTCTTGGTTGATTGGGATCGGGTTCAATGAATTCTATGTTGATTGAAGAAATAATATTGGTAGATGAAGGATTAACTGGCATGTCCGCATGATTGGTTTCTTGATGCGTGATTTCTGATTGAATCGACGATTCATTCTCAGGAATAGTAGAATTCTCCATAGATTGTTCCGAAGAGGCAACAACTGATTGTTTAGCCGATTTGCGTACCGTCTTAGGTTTGCTTGATTTGCGCTCGTTCTTGGGCTTGCTAGAGGTATTAGAAGGCATCTTTTACACCTTGACGAATAAGATAAATTGTTGCTAAGAAAAAATGTCAGTTGAGCCATTTCTTCAGTTCGATAATCGAACTGACTGAATCTGTTTTGAATAATTATTGCAGAATTCCTTCCTCAAAGTCAATAGAATTTTTGGTTTTCCTTAAACTTGATTTCTATGAACTTTTAACAAAGATCTCTTGAATCTGTTGTTAGGCTTGAAATTGAAGCAGTCGCAGATACGGTTACGTGAGTATAACATCACCATTTTACCCAACCGATTTTTGACTTGCTACCATTGAGTCGATTACATTTTTTAAAACAAAAAAAGCAAATAACGAAGTAAAGATACCTTTTGAATTTGATCCTTTTTTTCAGTGACTAATTTATGCGCAAAATAAATCA
>JAISYB010000075.1 GCA_031270215.1 Streptococcaceae bacterium
TTTATCAAGCGATGAAAACCGGTGTTGATGTGGCAATCTGCAATTATCAACATATCGACTTTCGGACAAAAAAACTGATAAGTCAGAGCGATATTTCAAGTTATCAAACAACCAATCCAGCGCTGACTCGGCAAGCTATGTTCCGTGGTGGTTATATGTGGGGTCCGTGTAACAAATGTTTTAAGCGTGAATTAATCGAAAATCTAAAGCTACGTTTTGATCCAAGATTGTTGACAGGGGAGGATTTGCCATTTGTGGTAACTTATCTTAAACATTGCCAAAGTGCACAGTGGGTTGAAAAGGCAAATTATCTCTATTATAAACATGAACAATCCCTTACCAACGAAGTGTCAAAGACATCTGAATTTAACGAAGGAAAACATTCCTCCCGTATTTGCGGTTGGAATTTAGTGCTTGACGAGCTTGAGGAATTTGACGTTTCAACTTATCAGCTTGCTTTTGCACGAAGTGTTTGTGCAAAGATTATCGTACTTAAACAGATGAAAAGGCGCAAGTATCCCAAATTTAAAGCATATCGTAAGCAATATCGCCCAGAGATTTTCAGTTCATTTTTTAAAATAATAAAACAGAAAGATTTACCATATTACTATAAACTAGGTTGTCTGGCGTATTTAATTTATGTTAATATTTGAGTTCACGATATAGCGCATTAAAATATTTGGAAACAAATCTAAATCAGACCATAGGATTAATCTTAATAGACTAGCCTTATGGCTTTTTGCTTTGGTAGAAAAGTTAATCGTACAAAAATAAAAAAAATTTAAGTATCCTTTTTTAACTGATTGCTCTGCGCTTTTAAGTGACTATCGCGCAAAAATTTCTGAAACCAGTCTGGAGTTGGATAGCTGATTAACTGATTTATTGTTATAATGGGAATAATCAATTTAGAGTTAGAGGTGTAACTTTGAAAGTCTTATTATACTTTGAAGGTATTAATTTTTTGAAACAATCAGGAATCGGACGTGCTAGGGAGCATCAGATGCGCGCTTTGGAGCTGCTAGGCTATGAAGTCGTTGAGGATATACGCTGTAGAGATTATGATATTCTACATATCAATACTTATGGTTTAAAAAGCTTGATTTTAGCCCATAAGGCAAAGCGAATGGGTAAGAAAATTGTCTATCACGCACACTCAACGGAGGAGGATTTTAGAAATTCCTTCATTGGAGCAAATCTTGTATCAGGTATTTTTAAACGGCATTTAATTCATCTCTATAATTTAGCAGATGTGGTAATTACGCCAACTGCTTATTCTAAGAGTTTGCTTGAAGGCTACGGCGTTAAGCCCAAAATTTTTGCGATTTCAAACGGTATTGACCTAGCCAAATATCAAAATATTCCTGAAAAAGAACAAGCTTTTCGAGAATATTTTCATTTATCCAAAAGCCAAAAGGTCGTTATCAGTGCAGGTTTATTCATTGAGCGTAAGGGTATTTTGGACTTTGTTAAAGTGGCAAGGGATTTTCCGGACATCACATTTATTTGGTTTGGGCATGCACCGCTTTACACCATTCCTAGAAAAATCCGCCAAGTTGTTAAGAAAAATCATCCCCAAAATGTTATTTTTCCGGGTTATATCAGAGGTGATGTCTATGAGGGAGCTTATACAGCAGCTGATTTATTCTTTTTCCCCTCCCATGAGGAAACCGAAGGGATTGTTGTTTTAGAAGCATTAGCAAGTCATCAATTAGTCTTGGTTCGGGATATTCCGGTCTATGCTTCATGGCTGCCACATGGTCAAGCTGTGATTAAAGCACGAGATAATCAAGGCTTTGCTCAAGCGATTAGTAAGTATATAGCAGCAGACAATCAAGCGATGATTAATCAAGGTTTAGAGATTGTTCGACATCGAACGATTGAAGCTGTTGCAGAGCAATTAAAGGAAGTCTATCAAATCGTAATGAAAGGAGACTGCTAAGTGAATATTGGTTTTTTTACGGACACATATTATCCGCAGGTCAGCGGGGTTGCGGCGTCTATTCAGACTTTAAAGATCGAGCTAGAAAAACTCGATCACAAAGTCTACATTTTTACAACAACTGATCCCAAGGCTAGCGATGAAGAGGACCCGACAATTATTCGAATGCCAAGCGTTCCTTTTGTTTCTTTTTCAGAGCGGCGGCTTGTGATTCGTGGCATGATTGATGCTTATTTGATTGCAAGCAAGCTAGAGCTTGATATTATTCATACGCATACGGAATTTGGTGTTGGGATATTAGGTAAGATTATTGCTGGGCGTTTGAAAGTGCCGATTATTCATACTTTTCACACGATGTATGAGGATTATTTGCATTATATTGCTGGTGGGAAAGTCGTCAAACCGTCAATGGTAAAGTATTATTCAAGAGCCTTTATGCATAAGCTAAATGGTATCATTTGTCCAAGTGATACCGTCAGACAGACGTTACAGCGTTACGGCATTATGAGTGAAAAGCGGATTATTCCAACCGGAATTAACCTGAGTCGCTTTGTCAGACCAGAGATTACCGAAGGTGATTTGGTCAAATTAAAAGAAGAATTGGGTGTTAGTAGCAATCAAGTCATGCTTTTATCGTTGTCGAGAATTTCCTATGAAAAGAATATTCATTTAGTGGTGAAAGCAATGCCTGATATTTTAGCTAAGCTTGATGTTAAGCTAGTCATTGTCGGTGATGGACCGTATCTTGGCAAGTTAAAAGAATTGGTTACTGCCTTGGGTATTGAGGAACATGTTGTCTTTACAGGAATGATTAACGGTTCTAGTGTTGCTTATTATTACCGTGCGGCAGATTTTTTAGTAAGTGCTTCAACGAGTGAAACGCAAGGGTTGACCTATACGGAGAGTATTGCAACAGGGACGCCGATTATTGCTTGGGGCAATCCATATCTAGAGGGGTTATTAGACAATCCATTCTTTGGTCGTCTTTTTTACGGAGCAGATGAGATTGCTGAAACAGTACTTTTGTCTGCCAGAACGCAGCAAAAAATTCCGCAAGAATTACTCAACCAAAAGTTATCTGAGATCTCAAGCGAAAACTTTGCCAAAACGGTTTATGAGTATTATTTGGACGTTTTGATTAGCTTTTCAAGAGCACAGGAGCGCAAGGAATTAAAGGCAATTAGTAAAAAAATAACAGGAAAAATCTATTCTATTGTCAAAAGAGATTAATATAATGAAAAAGACTATGAGTGATTGTGTGATTGTGATAGAATGGTCTAGTAAGTAAAAGGACAAAAAGAATTGAGGCTGATATATGAAATCTCGTTTAGTAGCAATAATCAAACGTTTGGAAGCAATGGCTGAGTCTAAGGATGGCGAGGAACAAATTCGTCGTTTTGAACGTGATGGTGACGTTCAAGCTGAGGTGCTCTTTAATCAAGAGACGCAGGAATTTACCTTAACAGATGTTAAAGCAGAACAAACTTATACCTTTGATGATATTGACATTGTTGCAATTGAAATATTTGAATTGATTTATTGATGAAGAAAAAAGGGGAGAAAGTTTGAAAAATTTTAACTATCGAAATATTATTAAAAG
>JAISYB010000089.1 GCA_031270215.1 Streptococcaceae bacterium
CTAGTAGAAACTGCAGCTGCGGATTTAATAGGTGACGAATTAGTTGCTAGAGTGGCATTGCCGATTGTGGATGAAGATAATAGACATCACGCTTATCTTTTTGTTGAATCGAAAGCTTCAACTCAATACACGCCGAACTTTGTTTCGCTTGCGCAGTTTGAACAGGCTCATGCGGGAGATTTACCGTTAGAAATTCATCTTTATCCCAAAATGATTGTTGTTCCAGATGATGTGCCAAAAGAGCCGGAGCAGCCAACTGAAACACCTGAACTACCGGAAACGGATAGTCCGAAAATAGGACTATTGCCAGAAACGGGAGAGGTTAAAGCATTCGTTTCACTAATCGGCGTTGCGGTGGTAATCGGTGTGACAGTCATTTGGAGAAGAAGGAAATCTGTCCAGTGATTGAGGTTCATTTGTCCTACATGACGTTAAAAGGATAACGTAGCTAAAAATATAATAATTAAAGGAGAACAATTTAAAATGAAAAAATTTTTACATTTAATAAGTATTTTGACAATGATTTTGCCGTTAGGTCTATCGCTTTTAGCGACATCAATAACTGCAAATGCGGAAGACATTCCGAAAGATAGTCCGGTAGGAGTGTCGAAAGTAACGATTCACAAACGCCTTTTTAATACGACGCCTGCTTACACGCAAAACACAGGGGAGCTCATGAATGATTTTGGTGGTACACCACTAAAAGATGCTGAGTTTACAGCCTATGACGTGACCGCAGCATATCATAGCCTAATTACCGCAAATAAGGATAAAACTAATCCGGCACAAGCCGCTGTCAATGAAATTGTCAAAAATTCAAGTAGCTACACTTCTATAAAAGTAGGCTCCTCTCAAGTAACAGGTGAAGACGGAATTGCTACTTTTGATGGATTACTTGAAAAAAAAGATGGTCTTGACGCAGCATATCTGTTCCTAGAAACTAAGGTGCCGACACTAGGTACTGATCAGATCATCACAGAAGCAGCGCAGCCAATGGTTATCACCATGCCGGTTTATGCTTTGGCAGCAGACGGTACATATACAGATAAGAAATTAAATGATATTCACTTGTATCCAAAAAATGTTAGCAAGCAAAATACCAAAACCTTGCTTAACGATGATGCCTTTGATGATGTAGAGTTTACGCTTGGTGATAAAACTTACAACTACTATAATGTGTCAACTGGAGATGTTTTAAATTATCAATTAAAGATTAATATTCCAGCGAATATTGGAGATGCTAATCATGTTAAATCGTTTGTGATTAAAGATACGCCGGATAATGGCTTAGCATTGACTAATCCAAGTAAGATAGAAGTTGTTGGCTTAACTAAAGAGGTTGACTATACACTTAAGGAACAAGATGGTGGTTTTGAGATTAGCTTAGTATTAACAAGCGAAAAAGTTAAAGACTTAGCTAATAAAGAATTACACATTAACTATGATATGAAACTGACTAAAGAAATCACTCCGGATCAAGGTAAGCAAAATAATGCGGGAATTGTAGTCAATAATAATCCGGAAATTGATATTACACCACCAAAAGGTGTTGTTACAGGTGGCAAGCAATTTAAGAAGACAGACGCACAAACAAATAACGCTTTAGCAGGGGCAGAGTTTAAGGTGAAAAGCTTAGACGAAAAATTTGCCAAGTTTGAAGTGAATTCTAAAGGAGAGTACGCCTTTGTTGAATGGACAGATGAAGCGAGTGCAACTAATATCGTTTCAGGTAATGATGGTTTAATCAAGGTAATTGGTTTGGCTTACGGAAACTATAAATTGATTGAAACTAAGGCACCGACCTCTGAATATGTGAAGATTGACGGGGAGATTAATTTTATCGTAACGAAAGAAGCTTATAATGATGAAGATGATCTTCAAGTAATTGCTAATACACACAAGGGATTATTGCCGCAAACGGGTGGCGTAGGGATTTATGCCTTCCTAGCAATCGGTATTGCGCTTATGGTTGGTGCAATGGCGTGGAGCAAACGCAACAAAGAAGATGCAGAAGTATAATACCCAAATCGTTTTGATAAGCTACAAAAAGCGAGTGTAGAAAGCTGGTTTTTGCTTGAGAATGTGATAGTATTTGCATATGCGAAATATAGTTGAAAGCTAGGGGAGTGAGTAGGTGAAAAAGAAGAATAATCTTAAGCAGTTAATTCGTAGAGCATTTCTCGTTCTTGTCTTTCTGGTCGGTTCATTGATTGCCACTTATCCATTTTACATCAATGCTTTAAATAATTTTTTGGATGAAGAGCGAATGACCTACCAGCTAAAGATGGATAAGAAAAAGGAATTAGAGCTGGCTGAAAAACGTCAAGCTAACCAAGTATTAGCCAAATCGGGTTTTAATGCTGGTGGGGATCCGCCTTTTAATGAAACGATTAACGATGGGAAAAGCGAAGCCTATTACAAAGAACATTTGATTGGTAGTGTTTCTATTCCGGCAATTAAGGTTGATATTCCTTTGTATGATTTGACAAATAATTATCTACTCAGCCGCGGTGCAACGCTTTTATCTGGGACATCTTATCCGACAGGAGGAAGCAATACGCATACGGTCATCTCGGCGCATAGCGGTCTGCCAGAGCGCAAGCTCTTTACTGATTTGGAAGAAGTTAAGCTTAAAGACATCTTTGTTTTGAGTGTTTATGGCAAAAAACTCGCCTACAAGGTGGATAAGATAGAGGTTGTTAAACCAGAGGAAACGCAACATTTGAAGCTGGAAGTAGGGCGTGACCTTGCTACTTTACTAACATGTACACCGTATACGATTAATAGTCATAGACTTTTGGTTACGGGACATCGCATACCATATACTCAAGCTGTGTCAAATCAAGTCAAGGCAAGTAAAGAGTTGCGTAATTATCAAAATCTGGCTATTCTTGTAGGGGTCGTACTCATTGTCGGTCTAGCTTTTCTTGTCCTAATCAAGGCAGTCAAAGCGTATCTTTTAGCTAATCGTCATTTTGACTTGTCCTTTGTTAGAGTGAACGATAGTGGTGAACGGGTCAGTGGTGCAAGCTATCAGCTGTTTACCAAATCAGGCAAGCGCCCGCTGATGAGAGATGGAAAGGAATTGGTTGCCACCTCTGATGAGAATGGTGTTGTCTGTATTGAGGATCTCCCTGGCAAATTCTACATCTTGCAAGAGTTATCCCCAAATGCCGCTATCAAGCTGAAGGCTGGTGTGAAAAAATGCCGACAAAAGCAAATGAAATTGTATTTGAACAAGGTAGACCAAAGGTATTTTGAGCAACCATTAGAAGGCTAAGGGAATATAAAAATAACAGAAACCGAATTTAGATTGCGATAATTGGCAATTCTAAGTCGGTTTCTTTTTTTGAACGTTTATATTTGACACGTCTATAAATCATTTTTCTCTAATTAATAATATGAATTAGTTGAATAAAAACAAATGAATGATATACAAGTGAAAACGGTTTTTATTCAGTGTTTTAGCACCGTTAAAAACTTGACAAAATAAGGAGTAGGAGTTAATATTAAATTAAAATTAGTTGTGCGTAATTTTTTGCCAATCAACAAGTGTACTGATGAAGGTTGTTGATGAGAATGTTTGGGCTCGAGAAGTGTACTTGCTTAGTTTTATGAGAGAAAATAAGAAAGGGGCGATGAAATGAAAAAAAAGAACTTTAATTCATTGATTATCCTGTTTATTTTTCTCCAATTTTTATTCGTTATGATAAATATGCCCAAACGTGTTTTAGCAGATAGTGAAACGATTGATGTAACTTTGCATAAATATCAATCTTCAGATGAGTATTTGGTAGATGACGAGCTAATTAAGCAGTTAATTGCCGAGGGTACCACACTAGCAGGGGCTTATTTTACCGCCTATGACATCTCTAAGCAATACTACACTTTATTAAATGAAAACCTGCCCAATACAGCAATGACAAATACTGAAAGCTATTCACAGCAGATTCTTGATAAGATTATTAAAGACATTTGGGATAATCAAAATATCATACCAAGTAGCTTTGAAGCAAAAAGTGTTGCTAGATGTGCAAGCGCTGCCGATGGAACGGCAGTTTTTAGTGGTTTAGACAAGCGTGTTGCGATACAGTTAGCAAATGAAAGCAGTGCGACATCTCGGGAAGCAGTTTATGTTTTTGTTGAAAATAGCCAAGCAATGACTAGCATTGCGCAGCCAACAACGCTGGCGATACCAGCTTCAGATGTTAACGCGACGTCACTGGATACTGTTCATCTTTATCCTAAAAATCTTGTAAAAACGAATCAGCAAATTTTACTTAACAAGGCTGATTTTGGCAAGGCAACGATTAATGAGATTGATTATCCAAACGTGACAACAAAAGACGTCTTGAAATATCAATTGACAGTGACAGTACCAACAAATATTGGCGATACCAGCAAATATGCCGGCTTTAAGTTGGTTGATTTGCCAGATGTCGGGCTTACTCTGGCAGATGAGCCAAATCTTGTCGTTCAAGATGAAAATTTAGCACCGCTTGTCGAATATTCAAAGGAAGCTGGCACTGCTGAGTATGACTATATTTTTGAACGGATCAATGGAGCTGGCGAAGATGCCGGCAAACAAGGATTTAGTATTACTTTTAAGTACGACAATGGCTTTACCCCAGCCGTTAAAGCTTTGGCGGGGAAAAAGCTAACGCTTACTTATGAGCTATGCTTGACTGAAAAGGTCATGCCGGATAAGCTTTTGACTAATGAAGCATATCTCGCTTTTAAAAAAACTGAGGCGGAGCAATTTTCTACGATTACGCCGTCGATTAGAACTGAGGTAAGTAGTAAAGTAATCACAGCTGGAAAACAATTCTTGGCATATGATGCACGATTGGGTAAGAAGAGCGTTTTATCCGGTGCAGTCTTTTCCATTTTCAATCAAGCAGGGGATAAGGCAAAATTTAAATTAATATCAAGCGAAACGGGCGATTATTATTATTTTGCTGGCTGGAATGATAGCGAAAACAGTAGCCCTGTCACACAAGATGAAACAGAGGAGGTCATTTCCGGACAGGATGGCTATATCAGAATAGTCGGCTTGGAGCATAGCAAATCAGCCGGTACATTGAGTGAAACAAATGCTACGAATTATGTCATCAATGAAATTAGACCGCCGCAGGATAACAAAACACGCTACACGCCAATTACAGGACAGCTATTTACTGTCAACTATTCAGATTATTTAGTTGATGGAGAAAATGATTCAGCATTGGGCTTACTGCCTAATGTGCCAAAGGGGTATGCTCCTAGAACGTGGGCGATTGACCTTGTGCCATTTTTAGCTGTCGGCGTGATTCTTCTGATGATTTGTGCTTTATATCGTTATCGCTCTGTTGACTGACCTTTTGGAACAATATGCTTTTAAAGAGCTGACAAAAATTATCAATAGTCAAAAATTATGGATAATGTTATATCACTGAAGTTAACAAAAATTTTCAAAATTTCCGGCAATTATCGACAGAATATAGCTATTCGTTTGATAAGAGATGTAAGCAACATAAAAAGACCGAAGATTGAAGCCGGTATTGCTTCAATCTTCGGTCTTTTATTAAAGCGGCAGTAAATTAGCCCCAAACGCTTTCTAATACATTTGTTTGTTCACGATCTGGACCTACGGAGAAGGTTGAGATTTTAACATTGACAAGCTCTGAGATACGGTGGACGTAGTCGCGTGCATTGTCAGGTAAATCGCCAATATCTCGGACACCTGTGATGTCTTCTTCCCAGCCGGGCAATTCTTCATAGATTGGCTTGCAGCGCTTGAGCTCTTTTAGGCTTGCAGGGTAGTGAGTGATTTTCACGCCGTCAAGCTCATAAGCGGTACATATTTTGACGGTTTTAAGTCCGGAAAGGACATCAATTGAGTTCAGTGAGAGATTGGTAATGCCTGAAACACGTCTAGAATGGCGCATAACAACCGTATCAAACCAGCCGACACGACGAGGTCTGCCTGTTGTAGTACCGTATTCACGACCAACCTCACGGATTTGATTGCCGATTTCGTCAAATAATTCTGTTGGGAATGGACCATCTCCAACACGTGAGGTATAGGCTTTGCAGACACCAACGACTGTATCTATCTTAGATGGGCCAACGCCGCTACCGATTGTTACACCTCCAGCGACTGGATTAGATGAGGTAACAAATGGGTAAGTACCTTGGTCAATGTCGAGCATGACGCCTTGTGCGCCTTCAAATAAAACACGCTTGCCTTGATCAAGTGCATCATTTAAAACGACAGAGGTGTCTGTGACGTAGTGCTTAATTTCTTGCCCATAGGCATAATAGGTTTCAAAGATGTCGTCAAAATTTAGCGCAGTGCTACCGTAGACTTTGGTAATCAAGCGATTTTTTTCTTCAAGATTAACCCTCAAACGCTCAGCAAATATTTCTTTATC
Organism: Streptococcaceae bacterium; assembly: GCA_031270215.1. Taxonomy (GTDB): domain Bacteria; phylum Bacillota; class Bacilli; order Lactobacillales; family Streptococcaceae; genus MMGLQ5-1. The sequence continues at coordinate 6,414 of JAISYB010000089.1, forward strand.
TAGTAAATCAGCAATTCGGATACCAACTCGTGCAGCTTTATCCATGTAAGCAGGGCCAATACCTTTGATTGTTGTACCAATCTTATCGTCTCCTTTAGCATCTTCTTGCAGTTGGTCTAAAGCGATATGATAAGGTAAGATGACGTGAGCACGGTCTGATATTTTGAGATTATCGGTGATGATTTTGTGCTCATGCAAATAAGCCAGCTCAGAAACCAGCGATTTTGGATTGATAACTACGCCATTACCAATGACTGATATTTTTTCAGGATAGAAAATCCCAGAAGGGATTAAGTGTAATTTATACTTAGTACCACCAAATTGAATGGTGTGTCCTGCGTTATCTCCGCCTTGATAGCGAGCGATGACTTCGGCATTTTCACTTAAAAAGTCAGTAATCTTACCCTTACCCTCATCTCCCCACTGTGTTCCAACAACTACTACTGATGACATATATTCTCCTTTTTATCCTTCATATTTTGCTTAAATCCACTCTTTCATTTTACACTGCGATGCTAGTAAGTGTAAATGTTTATTTAATAAAATGCCTTTTTTTGCTGACTGATTTATCAAATTTCCGTTAAAGTAGAAAATAAAAAGAGGAGATTTAAGCCGACTTGTTATATAATTAAGCTTAATGATGAAGATTTAGAAGGGGCGAATAATGCAGCGCAAAAATATACAAAGAGATTCAAGAATTGATTATGGATTGATATTGCCGGTATTTTTATTGACATTAGTAGGTATGCTGTCGCTTTATGTGGCATATTTTCATGAAGCAAAGCGCAACATCACCGAACAGCTTACAAGACAAGGCGGCTGGATACTTTTAGGAATTGTTTTAGTTTTGATTGTGATTCATTTTAGTTCTAAGCTACTCTGGAAATTAACGCCGTTTTTTTACTTGGCAGGACTTGGCTTGATGGTGTTACCACTTATTTTCTACGACAATCAATTGGTTAGTTTGACTGGTGCAAAAAACTGGGTGTCAATTGGTGGTCATACGCTTTTCCAGCCATCTGAGCTGATGAAAATTGTTTTTGTCTTAATGCTTGCTTATATCTCAGTACGTCATAACAGCAAATATACGACTCGAACGCTCAAAACGGATTTTTTATTACTCGCTAAGCAGATTTTATGTACGTTTCCGGTTGCGATTTTATTGAAATTACAATCCGATTTGGGGACGATGTTGGTATTCTTTGCCATATTAGCTGGGGTAATTATGGTGAGCGGTGTGAGCTGGAAGATATTATTACCATTAATACTTATTGCTGCGGCTGTACTATTTGCCATTATCTTTATGGTTCAAAATCCTGCCGGACGTGAGATTTTATCAAAATTTGGTGTGGCACAGTATCAGTTTAATCGAATTGATGATTGGCTCAAACCGTTTAATTCTAGCTCAACTTCTGCCTATCAACAGCGTCAGGCATTGATTGCTATCGGCTCAGCAGGTCTGTTCGGTAAAGGATTTAATGTAACGAATGTGAGTGTACCGGTTCGAGAAAGTGATATGATTTTTACAGTCATTGCAGAAAATTTCGGTTTTGTCGGCTCCGCAGTGGTAATTTTTCTTTATTTCATGCTGATTTATCGAATGATTCAAGTGACTTATGACTCTAATAATGAGTTTTACAGCTATATTTCAACGGGCGTAATTATGATGATTTTGTTCCATGTTGTAGAGAATATCGGTGCCACGATTGGACTGTTGCCATTGACTGGAATTCCATTGCCATTTATTTCCGCAGGAGGCTCTGCAATGGTTAGTAATCTAATAGGAATTGGTTTGATCCTTTCGATGAAGTATCATGCGCAAAAAAAGAGGATGAGCCAAGGTGTGCGTTTGCTCAGGAAATGAAAAATGATATATAAGTAATGGGAGGTGAGATATGGTATGATTGATTTTTATGGACACCCAAAATGTACGACTTGTAAGAAAGCTTTAGCGTGGTTAGCTGAGCATGATGTTGATGTAAAAGTACGCGATATTCGCCAAGATGTACCGAGCGAGGAGATGTTTCATGCTTGGTTTCATCAAGGAAAATTTGCTTCTAAGCAGCTCTTTAACACGTCGGGTCAAAAGTATCGCAGTCTTGGTTTGAAAGCTCAATTGCCGAAGATGAGTAAAGACGCGCAGGCGGAGCTTTTAGCAAGTGATGGCATGCTGATTAAACGTCCGTTATTAATACGTGACGGTGTACTAATAGCTGTTGGTTTTAAGGAAACAGCTTATCAAGAATTATTTGATTGAGGTAAATACATGCGTTTTTTGCAAAAATTAGTCAGTTTAATGTCGGTTCGTATGGTTGTAATTGTAGCTAATCTATTTATTTTAACGAAATACTACTTTCAAGCAAGAAGTCTTCCGGGGCGTTTGGTGATGATCTTTTCCGGTTGTAGCATAGCCTTAGTCTTGCTTTCGGGGATAATTCATCGGCGCAATCGTGGAAGAAGGAGATAGATAATGAAAGCTTTAGCTTATTATAATGGTCAAATTTCGGATATTGACGAGCTAGTCGTACCTTTTAATGATCGCTCACATTTCTTTGGCGATGGTGTTTATGATGCAACGATTGCCAGTCACCATCATGTTTATCTGCTGAATGAACATCTTGAGCGTTTTTTCAATAGCATGGCACTCGTTGATATTAACCCCAATTTTACTAAGGAATGGTTAAAAGAGCTCCTGATCGATTTAACGCAGCGCCTTGATACAGGTGAGAAGTTTGTTTATTTTCAAGTGTCGCGCGGTACAGCACCAAGGAAACACACATATGATTCGTCAATTACTCCTAATCTGCTAATCTATCTTGAGCCGCTCTTACTAGAGGTTGAGCAGATTTTATTGACTCCTATAGATGTGCAGATAGAGCCTGATGTTCGTTTTGAGCTATGCCATATTAAAACATTAAACTTGCTGCCAAATGTTCTGTCTTCTCAGCGAGCAAGCTTAAAGGGATATGAAGAAACCATCTATCACCGCAATGAAAGGGTGACTGAGTGTGCGCATAGTAACGTTCACATTATCCAAAATGGGGTATTAAAAACTGCTCCAACAGATCATTGGATTTTGCCGGGAATCGCTAGACACCACCTTTTATTAGCCTGTCAAAAGCTGGAAATTGCTTATGAGGAAGTTGCATTTACACTAGATGAGCTGTTTAATGCAGATGAGGTTATCATTACTAGCTCCAGTAATCTTTGCACTCAGGTTAAAACGATTGACGGTATTCCTGTTGGCGCTCGGGCAACGGATTTATTAAAAGAACTACAAAGTGCAGTTTATCAGGAATACATTGCTGCGATAAATTCAGGAAAAAATGCATGAGGAACAAAATATTTTGCATTTTTTTAATTATAAACATTTATTAAGTTTCCGCTTTCTTTTTTCTAACTTTCGTGTTAAAATGTAGTTAGTTTAAAAACGGTTTCAATAAAAGGGATTTTACT
>JAISYB010000155.1 GCA_031270215.1 Streptococcaceae bacterium
TGACAGATGAAATGGCAGGTTTCAATGCCTACTTCGTCACCGATACGCCGACCCTAAATCAAGATACCAAAGCAACTTACTTAGCCATTCGGGGCAGTGATGGCGGGAGTATTAAGAATTTAAATGACTGGGTCGCAAATGACATCAACTTTGCACTGACGAATTCTTATATTCCCCAAGCCAAGCTTGCAAATCAAGCATTAAAGGCAAAAATCAAGGAAATCAGTGCCAAATCGCCTCGGGTTGATTTGAATGTCACAGGTCATTCGCTTGGCACCATGATTTCAGCGCAAGCAGTGGCTAAGCTCTATCAGGATGACCCTAAAGGCGCCTATGAAAAAATAGGTAAGGTTGTTTTGTTTGATGGTCCAGATGTCACTCAAAGCTTGAAAAATATGGGGCTTTCCGAGGCAGAAATTAAAACGATTGGCGAAAAAGTGACCTATTATGTCAATCCTTTTGACGTTGTCAGTATGTTGAATCGATCAGCGCCTTTAGACAAACAATTCGGGCAGGTCAACATCATTGTGCCGATGAATTTCAACATGACGCTTAACGTAGATAAGTTTAGTGATAAGACCTATCGAAGTTCACACGACTTTGGTGAATTTCAGATGGATTCAGAGGGTAATTTTTTGGTTGCCAGCGAGTCGTTTCATCCGGAGTTGATAACCGCAGGAAGGGATCTGGCAAAGCTGATTGACAAGACGGTTTCAAAGCTTGAAATAAGCCTTGGTATGGTTATTCCGACATCAATTTTAATGACTGCGCTTTCTGGCGGAGCTGCGGGATTGATTGCATTAGGATTGACTGCGGCGGAAGCCGTGCAAATCTTAGATGAATTTAGGAAAGATTATAAAAAGATTATCAAAACGGCAAAAAAAGCATCTAAAAAATGGAATACGAAGCATATTCCTGATTATCATAATCGCATTCGTTCGGCTACAGGTTCTGAGAAAATTAAATTAAGAGCTGAGCTGTTACAATCCGTTGCCCAAGACACACTTTTCCAGTCGGAAGATTTAGCAAAAGAAGTGAAGCAAATGGTGCATGACACGAAAGAAAAAGTCCAACAGGAAATTAACGAAGCACATCAAGCAGTCCACAATGTTGTACAATATTTAGATGATTGGGAAGTCAGCTCACTGCTTTTTGAGTTTGAACTCTCTCAATTTTGGGATACAGGCATTGAAGAGGAAATTATGAGTGAAGCAAGTAAGTATCAAAACGAGCTGGCGCACTTTTCTACCACACTGCTGAAAGTGTCTCAAAATATCCAAGAAGTAGATGCCAAAGGAGCTGCGGGCTTTAAAAATTTAATGTAAAAATAAGGAATAGTCGGAGGAAATTAAAAAAATGGACAACACTTTTATGTGCAATTCATATTTAAATGCTGGATTGTTAAATGAACAATTTCTTGAAGCAATGAAGGCTCAAGAGCGGCATGCGATTAAAGAGATTTTAAGAGCTAAAAAGCTGTCAATCAAGTCACAAAGAACCGCTCTTGATACCAAATTAGATACGAAGCAAACCAAAATGAAGCAATTTGCGAGTCAAACAATTATTTCAAATTTTAAGGAAGGATTGACGGGGAAAGCCGCTAAAGCCGCTGAAGCTCAACTAAAATCATCAAAATTTCATCCGGTTTTTCATAATCCGATTAAAGGGTGAACCATGGATAATAACGAGAGATGGCAACTTGAGGAAGCATATGACGACCAAATGAGAATGGTCAATCAAGCGCAGGAAATGTTTGATGATTATCGTAGTCAATTTCGCCGAAAGACCAGCGATTTAGCTGATTATGTGAATCATTTTTATCGTGATTTAGCAGGTGAGTATGGTGGCGCAAATAATCAACCATTTGAACAAAGCGTTGATGAATTTAACTGGCTATTAAAACAAAAGCAGCAAGCATTAGAAGACATGCGTGATGAGCTACAACGAGATTTTCATAGGAAAATGGATGAGTCGTAAATAAGATGAAAACTTAGTAAAAATGGCTTAAATAGATGGTCCGATATATGTTAGACTTAAAGCGATAAAGATGAGCTGGCGAAATAGTGGAGGTATTAAGTGAATGAAAAAAAGAAATTATTAGCTAAAATTGCTTATATGTATTATGTCGAAGGGTTGAATCAATCACAAATTTCAAAAGAGTTGGGTATTTATCGAACCTCGGTCAGTAGAATGTTAACACAAGCGAAGGAAGAAGGCATTGTAGAAATAAAGATAAATAACTTTGACTCTGAAATCTATGTCCTAGAATCAAAGATGAAAGAAAAGTATGGACTTAAAAAAATCGAGATTGTTCCGACTGATGAAACAGATTCGGTTTATGAAAAAGAAGAAAAATTATCCAAGATGGCAGCGAATTTTATCAGAAAGCAGATAGAAAATGGCAGTGTTGTAGGTTTATCTTGGGGAACAAGTGTCGGAGATGCCGTCAATAAGATTGAAAAAAAGTATCTGGAAAACACAATGTTTCTGCCGATTGTTGGCGGACCCAGTCGGATTAATTCTAAGTATCACGTAAATACTTTGGTATACGAATTAGCTAAAAAATTCCATGGGGAGAGCATTTTTGTCAATGCTTCTGTGATTCAGGAATCTAAAGAAATGGCTGAGGGGATACTAAATTCAAACTACTTTGAAGAGTTAAACAAGCTCTGGAAACAACTTGATACAGTCATAGTAGGGATAGGCGGACCTTTAAGCTATAAAAAAAGTAAGTGGAGAGATTTACTGACGGAAGAGGATTTTGAAGATTTAAAGCTAAGGGAAGCAATTGGGGATTGTTGCTGCTGCTTCTTTGATCGAGATGGAAAAATCTCAAAGGGAGCTGTCTACGAAAGAAAGGTCGGTTTGTCGCTGGAGAAATTGGCAAACATTCCGTGCTCAATCGGCATAGCCCGAGGAAAAATTAAGGCTCGTGCAATTTTGGCTTTGCTTAGAAAGGGTTATATTAACACTCTGCTGACGGATCAAGAAACAGTGCGGGAAATATTGCGAATTGATAAATAAAAATAATCAAAAAAAGCTACGAAGAGTGAAATGTTCTCTATCAAGTAAATGCTGGAAAATAGAAAAATTTCCAAATCTATTTGATAGGGGCAGATTAGGCGCTTTCGCAGCTTTTTTGTTAGGTATTTTGAAGGACAACGTTGTAAAAAGTCGTCTATAAGTGGGCAATCAGCATATTTTACGTTTTAAATAGCTTCTAAATGAACAATTTCTACAATGATTTCTTCATGACCGGCAAAATTTGTAGTCACTTCTTTTGAATATTTCGTTTTGAAAATAACAACAGCCTCTGATATTGGATTAATAAAGTGTGAAAAATCAAAATGTTCAATTATTAAACGGATTGCACAAAAGTGCTAAACATAACGAAAATTTTTTTTTAATAACTCCAATTTCATTGACCTATCAGGCTTTTAAAGAAATGAGAAAAATTTGAATTTTAAAACTATTGTTAACGCTTTTATGATTGGGTTAGTATAAAAGTATCAAAACATGGGAGGCTTAAATGATAAAAGTAATTACAAAAGAGTTGATTGATTTGAGTGTTGACGGAAATGAGCCAAATGAAGTCATTAAAAATATGGCAAAGCTCATTGATGCAACTGGAAGAATTTCTGATTTTGAAGGGTATTATCAAAGTGTGCTTGAACGTGAGGAGCTAACATCTACGGGAATTGGCTTTGGGATTGCAATTCCTCATGGCAAAAGCGAGCATGTTAAAGAATGTACGATTGCATTTGGACGACTCAAAGAGCCTATTAATTGGCAAAGTCTTGATGATACGCCGGTAGAAATGGTCTTTTTATTGGCTGTTCCAAAGGAGTGTGCCGGAGATGAGCATTTAAAAATTATTGCCAGTTTGTCCAGAAGATTAATACATGAGGATTTTCGTGGATTATTAAAAACAACTCAAAATGCAAACGTGATTGTCAGAGAGATTACAGAAAGCTTGGCAGGCGCTATTGCTTGTTAAAATATAAATATAGGAGCGGATATAAATGAAAATTGTAGCAGTAACAGCTTGCCCATCAGGAGTGGCACATACTTATTTAGCAGCTGAAAGTTTAGCAGTTGCGGCAAAGAAAAATAATGTTGAAATCCATGTCGAAACACAAGGTTCAATTGGAATCGAAGATGAGCTAACAGCAGAACAGATTAAAGCAGCAGATGCGGTCATTTTAACAAATAATATCGGGATAAAGAATGAGGAGCGTTTTAAAGGAAAGCCGGTTGTACGTGTTAGCGCGGGTGACTGTATTGGTAAAGGAGAAGCAATCATCAAAAAAATGCAAGAAAAACTTGGGAAATAAAATTAAGATGGAGGAATATTATGATTGGGTTACTAAAGGATACTCGTAAAAACTTGATGACTGGTGTTTCTTATATGATTCCGTTTGTTGTTGCGGGCGGAATTATGTTGGCGCTTAGTGTGCTGCTTTCAGGAACAGCGGCTGTGCCAAGTAAAGGAATGTTGGCGGATATAGCTAATATAGGGATTGCAGGATTAGGTCTGATGGTTCCTATATTATCAGGATATATTGCATTTTCTATGGTGGATCGTCCGGGTCTGGCACCTGGGATTATTGGCGGAATGATTGCCAGCAATATTGGAGCTGGTTTTCTCGGTGGGATATTATCAGGTATTTTAGCCGGTCTGATTGTGTACTATTTGAAACAAATTAAATTACCACCTAGTTTACGTTCGTTAGGACCTATCTTCATTATCCCCTTGATTGGAACATTTGTGGTTGGTGCTTTGATGTATTGGGTTATCGGTCACCCGATTGCAAGCTTAATGACGTTTTTGACAAAGTGGTTAGAATCCATGGGGACAGGGAATTTAGTCATTTTAGGTCTTGTTTTAGGCGGAATGATTGCTTCTGATATGGGCGGACCTATTAATAAGGTTGCGTTTAGTTTCGGCTCAGCGATGGTCGGAACAATTGATCCTGTAACGGGAGTGCCAAGCGCAACGGCATTATCCATTATGGCTGGAATTGGCGCAGCGATCTGTATTCCACCTTTGGCGATGGGACTAGCAACATTTATTGCGCCTAAAAAATTTACTGTGGAAGAAAAAAATTCGGGCAAAGCCGCAATTGTGATGGGATTAGTCGGTATTACAGAAGGCGCTATTCCATTTGCCGCAGCTGACCCAATTCGCTGTATTCCCGCAAATATTATTGGTGGTGCCATTGGTTCGGCTGTAGCTATGGGATTAGGTGCAGGAAATCCGGCACCGTGGGGTGGCTGGATTGTCGCACCTGTTGCGCAACAACCGCTAATGTACATTCTTGGTACTTTAGTTGGAATCGTAATTACTGCAGGCATCGTTGTAATTTTGAAGAAGCCGGTGTCATTAGTTGATGAGGAAAAATTAGATACAGCTGATGTACTGGACATAGACCTTGATATTGAAATTATGTAATGTTAAGTTGCTAGTAATAGTATAGAGTGCGCCAAGTAAGCTAGAAAACATGATGCGTAATCTCTGTATAGATTGCAACACAAGAATAAGACAAATGAAGGTGAAATTCGGCATTTTGTGACGTAGCAATTAGGAAATTGCAGGCAAATAATCGCCAATGTTCAAAAATTTTCGCTTTCTAGGCATTGAATTTGAGGCTGACCCAAAAGTCTAAAATTCGTTGATTATGAAATAGAAAAATCGTATGAGATCAATGTTTCCATAAATGAATTTCATACGATTTTTTCTATTTCAAGACATTTGGGTCAACCTCTTGCGGAAAAGCTAGTGCCAACATGCCTTAGCGATTTTTCCTTAGGTGCTGACTAGTCGGCACTGATTGTTTCCTATGAAACATGAACATCAAAGAGAGGTGCGGACTTTGTCCCAGCCTCTTGTTTTTTTGGCAAATTTT
>JAISYB010000193.1 GCA_031270215.1 Streptococcaceae bacterium
CAATTTCTTTTAGTTTACAAAAGAAAACTGAGCGTTGCCATCGTGTCCCATATCCTTTGAGCAATTTATGTACTTTTCTAAGTCTAGTATCATCAGATATATCATAAGATACTAAATAATATCGATAAATGTAACACCTCACTCATCTAGTTATTAGAAAAGAAAGCTCTTTAATATCACCTACTAGCCAGGCAGCAATCATCTTTGCATGTAAAACCAACATTCTACGATAGCTCAGTTTATAATTAAAAATATGATGAGAAATTTCTGACTTCATTCTTTTATTTAAAGTATTAAAGAATATATTTAATCCAGATTTTTTGAAATTAAAGCCATTAGATGTTTTAATAAAATGTTCTTCTGCGAGTTTAGCTTTGTTGAAGCAAGTTATAACAATTGAATCAGATATTAATGGTCGAAAAGGTTCCATTAAGTCCAGGGCTAAAGCAGGTCGACCTGGAACTGAAACATGTAAGGCGCCTATTGTCGGTTCTAAGCTGGCTACTTGTAATGCAGAAACGCATTCTTTAGCTAACATGGAGTAGGCAAACGATAAACATGAATTGATCGGATCAGGCGGCGGCCTTCTTTTTCTTCCGTTATTGGCAAATTGTTGAGCTATAGGACCATGGAATATTTCTGGCAAATAACGAAAATAAATTGAGGAGGCATACCCTTCATAGCCTCGAAGGACATCTAATGTCGTAGATTTTATAGTTGTATTTGCGATCTCTCGCAGTTTTTCTGATATATTGCCTGATAAATATTTATGATTTCTCATAAGCATCGTTCTTTGATTCAATATTTTAGCATAAATCAAAGCTTTTGCTAGTTCTAAGCATTTTTCAGGATTGTCAAAAATACGAACCTGGGAACGTCTGACTAAGGAGCTGACAGATGTATGGCTATTTATGTTACTAATGAATCTGCCAGCTGAAGATAAAAAAGCTATTGGGATCTGTTTTTCAGATAACACATGGATGGCCTGGGTGCTGATTTGTACAAAACCAATAATTGAGACACTTTCAACATTTATTAATGGAATTATACTTATCACCGCTCCTTTAGAATCAGTGAATATTAATTCATTACCCTTAACACTAATTTTAGAGCCTTCAAGTTGGCTAACAACATGAATTCCTTCATCCGTTGGGGGCCAAAATTTTTTGGGTTCTTGGTTATTTTCTGAGAATTCTTGATAATTTACTTCATACGGCAAGCAAATAGAGCATAATGAGCATTTTTCGCAACGTGAATCATTAATTAATGGAGGAGGGCGCAAGCCATTTAAATATTTTTTGGCTTCATTTAGAATGTTTAAAGCATTCGTTTTAATGTCATTATCAGCTGGTATTGTGAGCTTTAAATCTTCTTTACCATAATAGAGAGCAGCTTCGGTGACTTTATATCCGGCTTCTTCTAAAAGTATTATTTGGAGTCCTACTTGGACCAGATCAACAGGCCAAGGCTGAAATAAAGGGGAACTTTTTGAATCAACGTTTAATTCAGCGTCTTGAAAAATTTTTTTGGGGCTTCCTTTTTTGTACTCAACAGGTTTTGCCTTGTTCCCATCAAATTCAACCAGGTCCAATACGCCAATAATACCAAGCTTTTCGCTACTTAAAGTTAAACTGGTCACGTTTAACGGTTTGTTATTAGAGGTAAAATCTGTATCAACCAGTATTTCAGTTGGTTTATCAACCTGACTATGAAAATCTTTTCCTCTTTCAATATCAGCATTTGAGATAGATTGGTTTTCAACCTGAACTAAATAAAACAAACGTGGGCAATAAGCAAATTCAGCCACATTCTTTATAGATAATAATTGCTCTGATTGCACTAAATTACTCGCTTGGCCAGTTGCAACGTCAGGCTAGAGCGTAACCAAATTGAACTGCCTGTGGAAAAGTAGCCGAAAGTGAGGGAACCATCTTTTCATACCATCATACCAGATTTTTGAATTTTGCTCGTTTTCACGGAATGTAGCTCCGGGTTCAATCTGCAGAAGCGGCTTCTTTAAATGATTCCCTTCGCCGACGTTCTCACCGACACCCAAACGACCGTTTTTGATTCTTAAACGCCAAAAACATCGGTGGGATTTGATGACGCAGGTGACTAGGTAGATAAAATTACAAAATCATTAACTTTTTCCCCCGACCTCAAATCCATTGTTTCTTCAAAATTGATCAAAGAAAAACGCCCTAACCACGCTGATTCATATTTTCCAAAACCACGTAAATCTTCTTGTTCCGTAAATTTTCTTCCATCATCATCTTCATAGGCTTTTTTTTGTCTAGCAGTTAGATATCAATATTGGTATTAGGGAAATATTTGATAATTATTAAATAAATAATCAGCAATATAAAGACTTAAAAGTATTAAAGGAATTTGATAGATAGTCGTATGCGAGATATGATACTAATCAAATGGTTAAATAAAATCTTTTCCGGAATAAAATTGGAAAAATACAAGTTCGGCCCAAGTTGCTATTTTTATTGCACTTTTAGTATTCTTACTAATCTCTCGCAGTTTATCCGAATGATTTTGTGTTCCCATTATTAAACAAAATTCTACAAAAAAAACATGTGGATAAAGTTATTGACTTAACCTGATTCCACAATTCTTAGCCAAAACTCATCTTCATTATCCCAAATAGGTAGAGCCCTTTCCCCTTTTCCCATCAACCTATTTATGTAGTCTCAATCCCTTCTTAATCAGAGCAAAAATTAGAGAAACGGTCACGGTGACCATACCCGGGTATTTAAAGGTCTCAATCCCTTTTTAATCAGGGCAATAGTTAGAGCATAATCTCTTGACAATCGGATTTGATCCGACTATGTCTCAATCCCTTCTTAATCAGGGCAATAATTAGAGATTAGGTATGCAATTTAACCTTTACCGACATACGTCTCAATCCCTTCTTAATCAGGGCAATAGTTAGAGTTTACGGCGTCAACGAAAGCCAGCAGATATTCCGTGTCTCAATCCCTTCTTAATCAGGGCAGTAGTTAGAGTTTACGGCGTCAACGAAAGCCAGCAGATATTACGTGTCTCAATCTCTTATTAATCAGGGCAATAGTTAGAGGTTGAAAAGAGA
>JAISYB010000017.1 GCA_031270215.1 Streptococcaceae bacterium
TCAAACTTCGGCTGATAAGTATCGTTCAGTGAGGCTGCTTTGGCGACAGTGACCTTACTATCGTCACTCTGATAGGCAAGCCCTGAGTTGATTGCAATCGTTCCAAGTGTAGCTCGACCGCGCGTATAATTAACCGGCCTGGTAAATTTCACAGTTACTTGGCTGCTTCCCGAAACATTGCCAGCTGAGATTTCAGTAATCGCCGCAAATTCAAACGCACCAGTAAATGCAAAGTCGCTAGCTTGCAAGGCACGCTCCAGATGTCCGCCAATAATATCAAGAACTGCGGTATAGCTTGGCGTATTAGTATCCTGTGTATCTAGCAGAGTTGCTTGGTTAGCCAGATTAAGCTTAACGGTATTAAAGGTAAAATCAAAGTTAAACGCCGTACCATAGACGTTATTGCCCGCCTTTATCCCAAGCGTTCCCTCAGTTGGATTAGCGCTAATTCCACTTAAGTCAAAGTGAAGCTTACTATGTTCAGCAGGGTCAACGGTTAGATTGACAATCGAGTAGGCAAAAGCGCCTGTTAGATTTAAGCCGGATTGCCCGATACTATTGAGTAAACCTGAGCCAGTTTTATACACATAATCCTCAACCGAATCACCACTCAGCTCAATAATCCCTGAGATACTCGTCACATTATCATTAATCGACCGAGTGTTGACATCAACGGGATTGCCATTAAACTGCAAGGCTACAAACTTCGCCGTAGGTGCAGTTTCTTCGTCTGATAACTCGCTTGGAATAATTGAGGTGACAGCTATCTTTTGTGCCGGTTCACTAAGTGTGGTTGTTTCCTCCGTTGTCGCTTCTGGTGTTGTTTGTGAAGTCGTTGTCTCCTTCGTTGTCACTTCCGGCACTGTTTGTGAAGTTGTTGATTCTTCACTGGCAGGAGAAGCTACCTGTTCAGCTTGAACCGTTTGCGCCTGTGATACTTGAGTTAATTGAAGCGTTGCTTGCGGTACTGGTTGTGCAAAAAGTATAAATGTTAAAGCAATCGTAAATAGCTGCTTAACTCTTCTAATTTTCATCGTTTCGTCCTCCATTCTATTAATTTTTTATCTGAATATTCTGATTTTTTCAGGCTTTTGACCGTCTTAAAAAATCAACCTGTCAATCATGGCGATAATCCTAACATTCCCATTTGCCCTCCTCCTTTTCTCACTGATTCTTTTTCAAACGGCTGACAAAAATTATTTCCGTCAGTTTTTCTCCTAATATGCTTATCGCAAAACATCCTACAAAAACGCTTATATCAAACGTTTTTTCATATTTTGCAGATACATCATTCGTTTTGATAAATATTTTTGGCTTGAAGTAATTCTTTTAAACGGAGCTATTATTCAAAATTTTCTTCAAATTTAAAGTCTAATTCTATTTCTTCTAAGGATTTACCCCTTGTTTCTGGCACAAATTTTATTGCAAAAATCAGAGAAATTGCATTTAGAGCAACAAAGACTAGGAACGTCTTTCCAATTCCAACACCAGCTAGTAACATTGGAAAGACAAGGGCAACCAAAAAGTTAGTCATCCATAGGAAGAAAGTGGCAATCCCCATGCCTAGACCACGAACTCTTTGAGGGAAAATTTCTGAAAGCAAGAGCCATGTCACCGGTCCAACGCACCCTTGGAAAAATGCTACAAATGTCACGATAAAAATCATTATGATAAACGGCATTAATGGAGAATTTGGAATCGTAAAAATCGTAGTTGAGATTGCAATCATTGAAGCTAACGAAACGGAAATACCTGTGATAATCATTTTCCGCCTATCAATTTTATGCATTAGATTCATGCCGACAATCGCAGCGATTACCGAAAACAATCCGTTAAACGTATTAACAATCAATGAAATATTAGCGCCCAATCCGGATTCGGTCAGTACTTTTGTTCCGTAATACATCATCACGTTGATACCCATTATTTGTTGCATGACACCTAAAGCGATACCTAAGAAAATTAAATTACGAATCCATGGCGTTTTCAGTGCCGCACCTAGACTTAATGATTTTTCCGTTGACTCTTTTTCCCTATGTAACGAAAGGTCGATTACATCAAGCTCTTCAACAGCCTCATCATTTGTTCTGATATGTTCCAAAGAAGTTAACGCTTCTTCTTTACTTTTATTCATATAAAGCCAACGTGGGGACTCAGGAACCGTTTTCATTCCAAAGAATAGAACCAGTGCCGGAATAATCGCAACCAATAACATCCATCTCCAAATACCATCATATTGGCTAAATGCCGTTCCTAAAATCGCATTGATGACGAAGGCTAAGAATTGACCGCCAACAATCATTAATTAATTTTGAGTAACTAATTTCCCACGTTTCTCCAGTGTCGCAATTTCAGCTAAAAATGTTGGTACTGTCACCGATGCACAACCAACTGCTAAACCAAGGATAAATCTTGCGCCAAACATGAATAAAGCGGTTGGTGAAATCGCACTTGCGATTGCGCCGATTAAAAATATCGCCGATATACTCCAAATTACTTTTTTTCTACCGAATGCATCTGATAGCCTACCACCAACTAATGCCCCTATTGCAGCACCTAAAGTTATCGAGCCTGTTACCATACCCTCTGTGCTGGGACTCAAATTAAGTTGGCTCGGTTTTTCCATAAATGATAATGCACCATTTGTTGTGCCTGTATTGTATCCGAACAGCAATCCGCCAAATGTTGAAATAATCGCAATTCGCTTCAGATTTTTATCTGCTTCAGCTTTTGTATTCATTTCCTGCCTCCTACTATTTATTTAAGGGCACAGCATAACAAATCACCGTACCCTTATTAAAATTACGACTGTTCTTTTATCAATCCTTCAATCTGTTCAACAGTCGGCATTGCGTCACTTGAGCTGTGTGAACTGACAACAATAGCAGCAGAAGCACTTCCATACTTCAAAGCATCCTCAATTGATAGTCCTTTGACCAAAGCAGTGATAAATGCTGCAGCGTATGAATCTCCGGCACCAAAGGTTTTTAATACATTTGCTTTATAGGCGTTTCCTTTGGTAATCTTGCCAGTTTTTTCATAGGCATAAGAGCCCTCTACACCGTGCTTAATAACAATTAATTCTGGTGAATAATTAAAGAGATGTTCTACTGTTTCTTCGTTTTTTCCACCTACTTGATTTTCCAAAACATCAAATTCATCACGAGTACCGATTACAATATCCGCTTGTTTTGCAATTAATTCATAATAAACTGCTGTTTCTTCCTCAGAGCTCCATGTATATGGACGATAATCTAATTCAAAAATAACTTTCACGCCTGCGTCCTTAGCAATCGCAACGGCTTTAATTACCGCTTCTCTTGAAGGACTTTGAGCTAAACCAGTACCTGATACCACAAAATACTCGGTTTGTTTGATATATTCGGGATTAATTTCTTTAGGCTCCAAATATAAATCAGCAACCTGATCACGATACATCAAAATGCTACATTCTGATGGACTTTTAATCTCAGTAAAAGCTAAACCTGCTTTATGTCCATCTGTATCAAAAACTACTCCTGAAGTATCTATATTTGAATTTTCCAGATACTCTTTAATGTAATTTCCATGTTGATCCTTTGGAATTTTTCCTATAAAACCAACTTTTAATCCCATTTTTGCTGCACCGATAGCAATATTGGCAGGACTGCCACCAACATATTTTCTAAAAGTTACGGTTTCTTCCATTGGGCGATTGTATTCAACTGCATTTAAATCAATTGCAGCACGACCAATAGCAATAACATCATATTTTTTTTCCATGGTTACCCTCCATTAATATATATTTAGTAATTGAAATTCAGTTAAACAATAAGCAAGTAGTAACTTAATTTAATCTCGATTAATAATCCATTCATGACCTTTGTCATTATGAAATTTCCAAATTTTGTTTGGCCCAGCCATGATGTTTAAATAATAGCCATCATATCCTTCGGCAACGCTTACTGGGTGATAGCCTCTAGGGACGATTACCATCTCCTCGTTGTAAACGGTCATTGTTTCATCTAACAAACGGTCATCAGTATAGACTCTTTGAAATACAAAACCATTTTGCGGATTCATTTCATGGTAATAAGTTTCTTCAAGAAAACTTTCCTGCGGCAGATTATCAACATCATGCTTGTGTGGCGGATAGCTAGACCAATTAGCTTGATCTGTATAAACCTCAACAACCAATAGTTTTTCTGAAATTTTACTCTGGTCGTCCAAGATATTGTGAACTAAACGCTTATTATTATATTTCCCACGTTGCTCAACAGTATTGTCAGCAGCTTTAATCAAGGTAGTTTGCCTAGTTTTATCATTAGCTGGCGAATAACAAAGTATAACACTACCGGCTTTAGCACAACATATCGTTACCTTTTTACCAACAGGGATATAGACACTATCTGTTGGACGTTTCTCAAAAACAGATTCCCGAACGCCAACCTCTTCAAATTTCTCTTGACCATCACTAATACTGTACTTCCCTGTTAATGCAACGATACAGAGTTCTAAATCTTCTAAATTAGTCTGAAAAGAACCGCCTGCTTCCATTTTAAAAACTTGTGCTTCAATATACTCAAGAGGACTATTAGCTCGTGTAATATGATGCAGTAAAGTTACCTTCTCTGTTATTTCAAATTGAATAGGGCTTCTTTTTAATTCAACCATTCCTTTACTCCTTTATACTTACATTGCTCATCTATTTGCTAATCTATAATAAAACTAAGTATTCTACGTAATCATCTAAACATGCCAACCTAGTGTTATTTAAATATCTTCTTTAGGATAACGAGCAGTTACTACTTTACGGTGAGTATAAAACTCAATACTGTCTTTACCGTTACAGTGAAGATCTCCGAAGAATGAATCTTTCCAACCGGAAAAAGCAAAGAATGCCATCGGTGCCGGAACACCCAAGTTGATTCCTAACATGCCGCCATCGATATTTTCTCGGAAATAACGGATAGCGCTTGCGTTATTAGTAAAGATACACGCACCATTTGCAAATGGAGACTTGTTCGCAATCTCTACTCCTTCTTTTAAATCTTTAATTTTAACGACTGATAATACCGGCGCAAAAATTTCATCCTGCCAAATCGTCATATCCGTTGTTACATTTTCAAAAATAGTAGGCCCTACGAAGAAGCCTTCACTTGGAATATTTTCACGACCATCAAGCGTTAAAGTTGCACCTTCAGCAATTCCTTTTTCAATATATCCAAATGTGCGATCTTTATTCTCTTGACGAATAACCGGTCCTAAGAAAACTCCTTCATCTAATCCATTACCGATTTTTAACGATTTAGCTTCAGCAATGAGTTTTTCCATCACCGTATCATAAACTGCTTCTTCAATTTCTAAAACCGCACATGCCATACAACGCTCGCCTGCCGAGCCAAAAGCTGCCGAGATAACATTCTTTACTGTCACATCAATATTGGCATCTTTCAAAACAATTGTATGATTTTTAGCTCCCGTCAAAGATTGAACACGTTTTAAATTTTTAGCTCCAGTTTTATATACATATTCCCCAACAGCCTTTGAACCAACGAAAGAAATTGCTTTAACATCTCTATTTTCTAACAATCCATTGACAACATCATGTGCCCCATTAACGATATTAAAAACACCATCCGGCAATCCTGCTTCTTTTAGTAAATCGGCAACCTTTCTTGCTAAAAGCGGCGTTTTTTCAGACGGCTTCAATATAAATGTATTACCACATGCAATGGCAGTTGGAAACATCCAGCATGGTACCATCATTGGAAAATTGAATGGAGCGATCCCACCAATAACACCAATTGGATACTTATAATTAACCGCTTCAACGTCAGTTGCAATGCTTGATAAAGAGTCTCCCATTAGTAAGCTTGGAACACCAGCAGCAAATTCAGTATTTTCAATTCCACGTTGAACTTCTCCAAGCGCTTCACTAAAAGCCTTCCCGTTTTCTAGTGTAATCAAACGAGCAAGTTCCTTTTTATTTTCGATTAATAATTGTTGAAATTTAAACATAACTCTAGCTCTTTTCGGTGCTGCTACCTCCTTCCATGTTTGAAAAGCCTCTTGAGCCACTCTCACAGCTTCATCCAAATCTTTTCTAGTGGAATGAGGTACTTCGGCCAAAGTTTCACCAGTTGCCGGATTAATAACACTTTCAAATTTCACTGTGCTACTTTCCACCCATCTTCCACCGATAAAATTCATTAGTCTGTCTGCCATTCTATATTCCTCCTAATTTTTATTATGCCTTTTGATAAAGGTCTAATCATTATGACACCTTAACAATACCTCATGTTGATTTTATTGTCAACATATTTTGATTATTTTTTGATTGTTTGTTCATTTCCTTATTGCTTTTATTTGTGCGAAAATATTTTTTTATGATAATAGATACAATCTCAACAATTACAGCAACACAACTACTGAC
>JAISYB010000020.1 GCA_031270215.1 Streptococcaceae bacterium
GTATTGACAAATTAAATAGGGGGATTATACTTTGACAGACAGACAGACAGACAGACAGACAGACAGACAGACA
Organism: Streptococcaceae bacterium; assembly: GCA_031270215.1. GTDB lineage: Bacteria > Bacillota > Bacilli > Lactobacillales > Streptococcaceae > MMGLQ5-1. The sequence continues at coordinate 74 of JAISYB010000020.1, forward strand.
GACAGACAGACAGACAGACAGACAGACAGACAGACAGACAGACAGACAGACAGTAGCTTATTTAGCTCGTTGTAAACATTCACTAAAAGGCGCATATTTTTCAGGTGAAAATGAAGGTATTGGCAATTCTTTCCCAGTATTATTTTTCTTTAAAGCTGGATCTGGAATTTTTAATGTTCTAAGACGACGATTTTTAAGATATTTGCCCTTTGATTTATTTCCGTTCGATGAAACGACATGGTTGAAAGACTTGGAATATTGTGATGCAGTTGTCATCAGTATAGGTAATGATTTTAAGTCAATTGTAAAAAAAATTCAAAAGAAACACCCAAAATTACGCATTTTTTATTGGATAAGTGATGTTCAAGTATTTAGGAGGAAAATTAAATTTATCAATTGGTTAAAAAGATATGGAATTGAATGTCTATGCTTTGATAAAGCACTCTGTGAAGAATTCAATCTAATCTATATTCAAAATTTTATTTCTCAAAAGACATTAGAATACATTCCAAAGTCTAAGGAATCTTTAGATGCAATCTTTATTGGGGATGATAAAGATAGAGCTGAGATGTTGTTAATGTTGCAAAAGGAATTTTTAAAAATTGGTAAGATATTTAAAATAATTATGCCAAAAAATAATAATAGAAATTCTAAATATTCAGGAATAACTTACATTGATAGTTGGCTGAGCTATGAAGCTTATATTTCTGAAATAAAAAGCTCAAAAGTGATGGTTGATATTGTTCAAAAAATTCAATCAGGGAACACTCTTAGACCTGTGGAAGCGATGTTTTTAGGGAAAAAATTAATTACGAATAATCACCTGATTAAAAATGAATCTTACTATTCGCCAGAAAATATTTTTATTCTTGGACAAGATGATATTAAAGATTTATCGGTATTTGTTAATACACCCTTTCAACAATTAAGACCTGAGATTTTATCGAAATACGACATTCATGGCTGGCTAGCAGAAGTAGGCAAATTAGTATAAAAAAGTATATTTGAGAGTGATATTTTTTAAAAATAAACCATAGGAGATTTATAAATGAAAGAAAGAAGAAAAATAGTTAAGTTTATTCGTTTTTTTATAATGGCTGAAGAAAGAAGGCGAACATTAATTAGATGGCTCGCAAAGGCAAGACTACCCATTTGGCAACTTTTTTTGCAACAATATCTAGTTACAACGTGTTGCGTTTTTCTCCCTAGACACAATCAATTATCAGAAGATATTTTTTTTAGACATCCAGCAAATATCACGATTGCTGCTTTGAAAATTGGGCGAAATTGTGTGATTCATCAAGGCGTAACAATCGGTGGATCGGGTAGAGTAGTGACAAGCTTTCCAACAATTGAAGATGATGTAACCATCTATGCCAATTCGGTAATTGTGGGGGGGGTAACAGTCGGAAAAGGCTCTAAAGTAGCAGCTGGAGCGGTTGTGATTGAAGATGTACCACCTTACACTCTGGTAGCTGGTGTACCGGCTAAAGTCGTCAAATATTATAAAGACAACTTGCAAACTGGATAATTTGTAAGAGCAGCATCGAAAAACTCGGCATTAAAATACTGAGTTTTCGATGTTGCTCTAATAAAATTGTTGAAAAATAATCGAAGTTTTCCTGTCAGTAATCTACGGGGGATAGGTAGCGTTGATTAGGATTCGGGCGAGGCTCTTTCTTTTACTATTGAAAAAAAGGTACGCTGATAGCTCCTCAAAGCTGTAATTATTATTAGGTTAGGGTTCTTTTTAAAATCTGCTATTCGCAGCTTTTAAAGGGAGCCTTAATCCATTTTTCATGAGAAGCAAGCAACTGCTTATGTTATACTTAGTTAGGTACGAGAAGGTGATTATATTCTCAAAATGAAAGTGATTAGGTAGGTGTTATGATGTATGCAGTAGTTGACTTAGAAACGACAGGTTCGAGCCCTCAGCTTGATAAGCTGATTCAGATTGGAATTGTTTTTATTGAACATGGTGTGGTAGTGGATTCTTTTTCGCAGGATATTAATCCCGAACAGAAATTAAGCGCACACATTGCTAAGCTGACACAAATTACTGATGCACAGCTTTTACGCGCGCCGCTCTTTGAGGAGGTGGCAGAGCTTATCTACACACTACTTAAGGATAAAATTTTCATTGCCCATAATATTAATTTCGATTATCAATTTTTGAAATATCAATTTGCTCAGCAGGGCTTTGACTTTGATGTTAAGGGAATTGACACTGTTGAGCTGACACAAATCCTCTATCCGACACTTGACAGCTACCGCTTAGAAGATATTGCACGCACCTTTCAATTGCAGCTTTTACAGGCTCATCAAGCTGAAAATGATGCGCTAGCGACTGCGGAATTATTTATTCATTTAAATCAAAGAGCAGATGAATTGCCCAAGCAGCTCCTAGGTCAGCTTTTTGAATTATCCCGAGGGCTTTCCTATCAGACGGGCACCTTTTTTGGTGCAGCCTTTGCACGTTCAAAAGAGAGTGCGCATTTATTCACCGAGGTCAACGGCTTGTTGTTAAAGAAGATTGCCAAGCCTGCTACTCCCTTAGCTACTGATGAAGTCGAACTATCAGAAACACTGAGCCGCTTTGGTATGGAGAAGCGCCCTGTGCAGGCGCAGTTGATTGATTATTTGGCAAATGATAGTAATCAAACAACTTTCATCGAAGCGCCCTCTGGTATTGGGAAGACATTTGCCTATTTATTTAGCGGTGTTAAGAAGCTAAAGCGTGGGCAACGCTTGGTCGTTGCAACGGAAACGAAACTTTTGCAGGCACAGTTGATGAATGAGGAGCTTCCAAAAATCGAACAGACCTTTCAGCTTCAGGCGACACTTTTAAAAAGTCGGAGGAATTACTTGAATCTGACAGCTTTGAAGAAAAACTTTGAGCAAATGACCGGTAAGAGAGGTTCAATCTATCAAATGGGTGTCTTGGTTTGGCTGCTTGAAACCGAAACTGGCGACTTAGATGAGCTTAATAACCTAGATTTATCCCACGCTTTTTTTGAAGATGTTCGTTATACAACCACAAATAGCTTCAATCAATTTGGCGCATATGACTTTTACGAAAGAATCAAAGCAAGGCTTGCAGATTCAAGTGTGTTAGTCATCAATCATGCCTATTTATTGGAGTGTTTGGAGTCTGGGAACTTGGATTTTACCGACGACCTGCTGGTTATTGACGAAGCACATGCTTGGCTGATGGCAATTGCCCACTGCCAAGAGCGGACACTAGATTTGACGACCTTATTTAAGCAGATTGAGCAGGAGGCATTTGACAAGGATAATGAATTACAGCTACGGATAACCGACTACCTAGCCAGCTACTTTAGAACGCTTAGTGTACAGGATTTGCTTTATTTTGACGAACAGTGGTTTGAGGATAATCAACAGTTCGTTGAAGCATTTGTCGTTTATCTCAATGACCTGTTGACAGTTGGCACAGAATATCATGCAGACATTGAGCAGCTTAAAGCCTTTTTCGAGGATAGAGATAGTCAAAGCGTGAAATGGCTAGCCGAAAAGGCGCCCTACACTATTGCCAAAAACACCTTAGATATGAGCAAGGTAAATCAAAAATTAGCTGTATTTGCCTCACAAACTTTTATGTCTGCGACCTTGTTATTTGATGGACAGATTAATTTCTTCCCAAGACTTTTAGGGATTGAGGATTATCGTTTTAAGGAATTTCAAAGTGATATTTATCGCAATCAAAGCTTGTGGGTGATTGAGGATGGCTTAGATATTTTAAATCTGTCAACTAAGAGCTATAAAAACTATATTACTGAGTTGATTGTTGATTTGGTGAGCTTAAACCGTCCGATTTTGGTTTTATTCACCTCGCATGAGCTGCTGAAAAAAACTTACTATGCCTTGGAGAACAAGCTAACGATACCCGTCTTTGCTCAGGGAATTACCGGCAGCAATGCTAAGATTTTGAAACGATTTAGATATGCAGATGAAGCAATCTTGCTTGCGACAAGTTCTTTTTGGGAGGGTGTTGACTTTCCTGAGTTTGACCAAAGTATCCTGCTGATTACACGCCTGCCATTTGAATCTCCAGAGGATCCCTTTGTTAAACGAATGGTCGCTGTCTGGGAGGAGCAATTTAGAAATGTTTTCAGAGAATATACCTTACCTATGGCAACGCTCAGGCTAAAGCAAGCCTTTGGTCGCAATCTAAGACATAGCCGCCAGCAGTCCGCGATTGTCGTGCTGGATAAACGAATCATCACTAGAAGTTATGGGAAGACAATTCTTAAAAATCTACCTGCTGATTTAGCGATTACCTGCTCAAAGCAGAAAAAAATAGCTTCAGAGATTAAGAGCTTCTTCAATAAATAAATAGAATTATGCTACAATGAAATAAAAATATCGGAGGTGTCATGTGGCAAAGGGTCAAACAGTAAGGAGTAAAATAATTTATCTGCTGCTTTTTGTCGTCATTATCGCTGTCGGTGGCAGTGTAATTACATATCTAATCAGTACCTATCCATATCGCTCAGAAAAAGTGAATGCTATTCGTCTGGCAAGGAAATATGCTGGGATTGAAACGGTCAGTGACTTTGAATATTACTCAAGAGATAAGACTTATTACTCCGTTTTTGGCAAGTCAAGTAATCATGAGTCATTGATTGCAGTAATCCCAAAGTCCGGAGGACAAATCGTGACGCTTAAAGCTAGCGAGGGAATCAGCTCAAAGAAGGCTGAGTCAATCTCCGGATTATCCGGTAAGGATGTTAGTGCAGCTCTTGGCTTGCAAAATGGAGAAGCGCTCTGGGAGGTTAAGAAGGTCACCGAGAATGAAGTAGAATATGTATTAGTCGGCTTTAAAGATGGAGAAATCAAGCAGAATTAAGAAAGAGGTAGAATCTATGGAATTATCACAACGTGCTAAAAGATTAAAATCATCAGTCACTCTGGCAGCATCAGCAAAGGCAAAGGCATTGATTGCAGCGGGAGAGGATATTGTATCATTAACCGTAGGTGAGCCTGATTTTGCAACACCGACAGTTATTCAAGAGGCAGCAATCAAAGCGATTACGTCTGGCGTTGCCAGCTATTATACTGTAACGGCGGGGATTCCTGAGTTAAAGGCAGCAATTATCGCAAGTATTGAGCGTGACTATGGCTTTAAGACGCACTCGGAAAATATCATTGTTACAGACGGTGCGAAGTTTGCACTTTATTCCTTATTCCAAGTGCTTTTAGATTCAAAAGATGAGGTGATTATCCCTACGCCTTATTGGGTCAGCTACGGAGAACATGTCACAATGGCAGAGGGCGTTCCAGTCTTTGTTAAAGCCACACAGGCAAATGATTTTAAAGTAACAGTTGAGCAGCTAGATAAAGTAAGGACAGCCAAAACGAAGGCGTTGATTTTAAACTCGCCATCTAATCCGACCGGTTCAATCTATACTAAGACAGAGCTTGAGCAGATAGGGAATTGGGCAGTTGACAATGATATCCTGATTGTTTCAGATGATATCTACGGCAAGCTGGTTTATAATGGTGCCGTATTTACCCCGCTTGCTTCAATCAGCGAAGCGATTCGCAAGCAAACGATTATCATTAACGGTGTTTCAAAGGCGTATGCAATGACTGGCTGGCGGATTGGTTATGCAGTCGCAGATGATGTGCGGATTATTTCAGCCATGACCAAGATTGCTTCACAGTCAACCAGTAATCCGGTCGCCGTTTCGCAATATGCAGCCGTTGAAGCTTTAAATGGCAATCAAGCAATCGTTGAGGAGATGAGACAAGCTTTCGAGGAACGCTTGAATGTCATCTATCCCTTAGTCGCAGAGATTCCAGGCTTTAAATTAAGCAAACCACAGGGAGCATTTTATCTCTTTCCAGATGTGACTGAGGCGATGAAGCTTAAGGGCTTTACTGACATCAATGATTTCACCAATGCTATTTTGACTGAGGCTAAGGTTGCACTTGTCACTGGCGCAGGCTTTGGCGCAGATGAAAATATTCGCTTGAGCTATGCTGCTGACCTTGCAACACTCAAGAAGGCTGTCAAGCGACTTAAAGCATTTATGGAGGCATAGTAGCGCATGTTATATCCAAGACCTCTAGCAATGCTGATTGATAGCTTTATGAAATTACCGGGCATTGGCGAAAAGACAGCGACTCGTTTGGCTTTCTATGTGGTTGAAATGCAGGACGAGGATGTCAATCAATTTGCCAAATCCCTCCTTTCAGCCAAGCGCGATTTGACCTTTTGTGCAATCTGCGGGGATTTAACCGAGGAGAGCCCATGCTCAATCTGTACCGATAGCAGCCGAGAACAGACGACAATTCTCGTTGTCGAGGAAGCAAAGGATATTGTTGCCATGGAAAATATGCGAGAATATCACGGACTATATCATGTTTTGCATGGAACGATTAGTCCAATGGATGGCACAGGTCCAGAGGATATTAATGCGACAAGCCTGATTCAGCGCCTGCAAAATTCCAAGATTGAAGAAGTGATTATCGGAACAAATGCGACCGTTGAGGGTGAAGCTACGGCAATGTTTTTAGCACGACTCATCAAGCCATCAGGGATTAAAGTTACACGTCTAGCACACGGTCTTTCTGTCGGAAGTAATCTAGAATACGCAGACGAAATTACTTTACTCAAAGCAGTCGAGGGAAGAAGAGAAATATAATCCATTCGTGTATCAAGGTGCCAGTTTTCTAGCATATGAAGCATTAGTCACAAGCCTTAAACAGCGGCAAGGACTGGTATGCTACCCTAAAACGTCCTCGCCCCTTTGTCTAGCTGCGACATTTCTAGAATCAAAGTTGGAAATTTCTAAAAACAGCTGTGGGATTTCCAAAATCAGATCTGGAAATTTCAAAAATAGCTGTGAGATTTCCAAAAATCAGCCATAGAAATTCTAAAATGTCTAGTGGGAAATATTTTTAGAACTATTTTGTCTGTCAGTGGTTAGTAGATGTTGCAATTATTTTGAGAAAAATTTAGGATACAAAGAAATATTTTTGAATGATTTTACAGAGTGGAGAGGACAAATGACTAAAGGGATTGCTTTTTTTGACTTGGACGCTACATTACTAGATGAAAATGCCAAGATTACGCCTAATACGAAGTCTGCGCTTAATAGAATGAAAGAAAATGGCATCTTAGTCGTTATTGCGACAGGTCGCAGCATTCTGGAACTTTCCCAAGATAATATTTTAGAAGAAAGCGGTATTGATACTGCTATCATGCTCAACGGAGCTCAAATTATGTATCAGGGTGAAATCATTGTCAATCGAACAATTCCAAGTGATGTTATCACAAGAATGATTAATTTATTTAAAAAAGAGGGACTTGGTCTAGCCTATTTGACAGAAAGAGAGATTTTTGTCGGCGTAAAAAACGAGGCAATCTATCAGCATTTTAATTATTTTCATCAACCCTGCTTTTCCTATCTTGAGGCGTATTATCTGACAAATCAGATTAATATGCTGATTATCGGTTCAAATGATCAAAGGCAAGATCGTTTTATCATTGAACGTTTTCCTGAACTAGATTTCTTTCGCAACTCACCTCATTCCATTGACGTGACGCCTTTAGGTGTTGATAAGGCATTTGGCGCAAGAGAATTGATTGCAAGACTTAAGCTTCAAGGGGTTAAAACCTACGCATTTGGTGATGGATTAAACGATTTACCTTTGTTTAAAATCTGCGATGAAAGAGTTTGCATGGCAAATGGCAAAGATGAATTAAAGGAAATTGCAACGCTAGTTACAAAAAGTAATACTGAAGATGGTGTCGCATATGCAATCAAGCAACTTGGCTTAATTTAACGTAAGTTTGCAAAATTTTTTCAAATACAAAAATGTTTCATCAATTTTTAAGTGGAGCCTTGAATTTTGTAAATCAACGTTTTAATTAATTTTATTTTTTATCAATTGAAGATAAAAAGGGTTGACAGCGATTTCAGCTAATGATAACATAGGTACATTGGAATGGATAGTTATTATTAAGTTAAGCTAGACCTGATTGATGCTGTTTCATGGCGTGGATTAGGTCTTTTGTTTTTATAATCGTCAATCAAAATAGACGAGAGGTGTTCAAAATGAAAATTGAAAAGATACTCAATAATAATGTTGTAATTGTTTTAAATGATTTGAATGAAGAAATTATCTTAATGGGAAAAGGTCTGGGTTTTCAAAAAAAGGCTGGGGCTAGCGTAAATGAAAGTAAAATTGAAAAAATTTACGAATTATCTAATCAGCTGGAGCTGGAACGGATTGAGGAATTGTTTGCAGAAATTCCTGTGGAGATTATTGGTATCGCAGAGGAGATTTTGGCATTTGCTACCAAGCAGCTTGACAAGCATTTAAATGATACTGCATTCATTTCAGTTGCCGACCATCTGCATATTGCGATAGAAAGGCAAAAACAAGGCATTGTGATGAAAAATTTCTTACTTTGGGACATCAAGCGTTTTTTCCCTGAGGAGTTTAAGATTGGTGAAGCAGCAGTTTTAATGGTTGAGGAGAAGCTGTCAGTTAAATTAACAGAAGACGAGGTCGGCTTTTTAGCACTTCATATCGTCAATGCTGAGATGGCGACAAATGCACAAAATGCGATTGATTTAACTCAGCTGATTGAAGAAATTATGACAGTTATCAAATATACTTTGAATATTTCATTTGATGAAAATAGCATTCATTTCCAGCGTTTTATGACACATCTTAAATTTTTCGCTGGGCGTGTATTAAGAGTTTCGGGCGAGATGATTAAAGAGGAAAATGTAGAAGATGATTTATATCTATTAGTGAAAAGAAAATATCCACAAGCCTTTGAAACAACTAAAAAAGTTGCGGAGTTTCTTTATAAGCAGCACAGATATGTCATTTCAGAGGATGAGCAAGTTTATTTTACAATACATCTTGCCAAGATTGTTAATAAGAGTCAAACAGATACCTAATAGGTGTCTATATGATATAAAAAAACGAAAGGAGTAAAGTTAAAGTCTGTGGAAAGGACATGGATCGTGACATTTAGTTGGCGAAACCTCCAGTAAAAAGTTTTAGAAAAAAATAAAATTTTGGAGGCAAAAATGGGAAAGTATGAATCGTTAGCACAGAAAATTGTTGCAGAGGTCGGTGGTAAGGAGAACATTAACAGTTTAAATCACTGTATCACTCGACTGCGTTTTAAGTTAAAAGATGAAAGCAAAGCACATGACGATGTTTTAAAAAAGATGGACGGCGTTGTGACAGTGATGAAAAGCGGCGGTCAATATCAGGTCGTCATTGGTAATCATGTGCCGGCAGTCTATGAAGAGGTTTTAAATATTACAGGTGCTTTTTCAGACCATGACGAAACTGAGAAACAAAATATATTTAATACATTTATTGATATTATTTCAGGCTGTTTCCAACCCTTCCTAGGTGTTTTATCCGGCGCAGGTATGATTAAAGGTTTCAACGCTTTATTTCTATTTTTCAATCTTTACACAGATAAATCGGGAACCTATATTACCTTAAATGCGATTGGCGATTGTATTTTTTATTTCATGCCAATCTTTGTTGCATTGACAGCGTCAAGGAAATTTAAAGTACCTGAGTTTACAGGATTAGCGCTTGGTGCGTCTTTGCTGTATCCGGCGATTCAAAAGTCTGCGATTGCTATTCCAGGCGTTAAAGCTACCGGAAAAATTTTCGGGATAGAGTATTTTACGGATTTTCTAGGTATTCCTTTAATTGTTGATAATTATGCCTCATCAGTCATTCCAATCATTTTCATCATTTGGCTGGCTTCTAAGGTTCAAAAACTAGCGAAAAAAATTGTTCCAGAGTTAGTTGCGACTTTCTTTGTACCGACTATTGTTTTACTTGTGACAATGCCGCTTGCTTTTCTAGTGATTGGTCCAATCTTTAGTTTACTAACAGCAGGTTTATCTATCGGCTTTAACGGACTTTACGCATTTAGTCCAATTATATTTTGTACGCTGGTTGGGATTTTTTGGCAATGTTTGGTTATTTTCGGTCTGCATTGGGCACTCATTCCGATGGTTTTGGCGCAATTTGGGGAACAAGGCTGCTCAAATATCTTGTCAGGGATGTTTTCAGCAAGCTTTGCACAAACCGCCGTTCTTGTTGCCTTGCTATTTAAGATTTACAAGAAAAAAGATCGTGAATTGATTGCGCCTGCGATTATTTCAGGGGTTGCTGGGGTAACTGAGCCGGCAATTTACGGGATTACCTTACCACGTGTTAAGCCATTTGTAATTAGCTGTATTGCCGCAGGTGTCGGTGGTGCTTACGCTGGACTAAGAGATGTTACTGCTTATACAATGGGTGGACTTGGTATCTTTGGTTTTCCAAACTACATTTCAAATGGTTTAGCTAAGCAGCCAAAGGGTAGTATTTATGACTTAATTAATATGGCAATCTCGGTTGCGCTTGGGATTGGAGTGGCGTTTATTTTAACGATGATTTTCTGTGAAAAAGAAGTAGATGATGATTCAACTGAAAGTGCCGCTAGTAATGACGAAAAAAACTTCAAGCTTTCGAAGGAAGAAATTTCAGTGCCGATTGCTGGTAGAATTCTTAAGCTGAGTGAAGCAAAGGACAAAGCCTTTGCAGAAGGTATTATGGGGAAAGGTGTCGTTATTGTACCAACGAGTAGAGAAGTTGTCGCACCATTTGACGGTACCGTGATGACTTTATTCCCAACAAAGCATGCGATTGGTTTGATTTCAGATAATGGCGCAGAAGTATTAATTCACATTGGTATTGACACGGTACAGCTTGAAGGTCAGTATTTTGAAAGCCATGTTGTTCAAGGGCAGACAGTGAAAAGGGGTGATCGGTTGATTACCTTTGACGTTGAAGCAATTGAGGCAGAAGGCTTTAATACCCAGATTCCGATTATTGTCACCAACACTGATGAGTATATTGATGTGATTGCGACAGATCAAACGCAAGCAAAAATTGGCGAGATGTTATTAACATTGATTTCAGAATAGTAGTTATTAATTAAAGAAAGTGAGCGTATTATATTATGGGATTTCCAGAGAATTTTTTATGGGGTGGCGCAACAGCTGCCAATCAATGCGAAGGTGGTTACGATGCTGACGGACGCGGCTTAGCAAATGTTGATGTTGTTCCTTGGGGAAGTGATCGCTTCCCAATCATTACCGGAGAGCTTGAGCATTTAGCATTTGACGACAAGCATTTTTATCCAGCAAAAGAAGCAATTGATATGTATCATCATTACAAGGAAGATATTGCCCTATTTGCTGAGATGGGCTTTAAAACCTATCGTTTGTCGATTGGTTGGACGCGTATTTTTCCAAATGGTGATGAAAATGAACCGAATGAAGCAGGGCTAGCATTTTATGAAGATTTATTTAAAGAGTGCCATAAATATGGAATTGAGCCGTTAGTAACCATCACCCATTTTGACTGCCCAATCCATTTAATTAAAAAATATGGTGGCTGGAAAAATCGTAAGCTATTAGGCTTTTACGAAAACTTAGTACGCGTTTTATTCACACGCTTTAAGGATTTGGTCAAATATTGGTTGACCTTTAATGAAATTAATATGATTTTACATGCACCATTTATGGGGGCGGGACTTGTCTTTGAAGAAGGAGAAGATCACGAGCTTGCCAAATATACGGCAGCACACCACGAGCTTGTCGCTTCGGCTTTGGCAACTAAAATTGGTCATGAGATTAATCCGGAAAACAAGATTGGTTGCATGATGGCAGCAGGCGTTTACTATCCGTATTCTTGTCGTCCGGGAGATAATTGGGCAGCTTATGAAGAAATGCGTGAGGAATCTTATCTGATTGATGTGCAGGCGCGCGGCGAGTATCCACGACATTTTTTGAAAAAGTTAGAGCGTCTAGGGATTGAACTGCCGATTTTAGACGGGGACTTGGAAATTTTGAAGGCACATACGGTTGATTTTATTTCATTTTCTTACTATTCAACACGTGTGGCAGTTGGTAAAGACAATGACGAGGTTGAGGTGACCTCAGGAAATATTTTTGATTCTGTCAAAAATCCATACTTAGAAGCAAGTGAATGGGGCTGGCAAATTGACCCGCTAGGCTTTAGAACGACGATTAATATGCTTTACGATCGCTACCAAAAGCCACTCTTTGTTGTCGAAAATGGACTTGGCGCAGTTGATGTACCGGATGAAGCGGGTTATGTTGTTGATGATTACCGAATTGATTATCTGGCAAAACACATTGCAGCGATGCGTGATGCGATTGAGCTGGACGGCGTAGAGATGTGGGGCTATACGACATGGGGTTGTATTGACTTGGTGTCAGCAGGAACTGGCGAGATGAAAAAACGCTATGGCTTCATCTACGTTGATCGAGATAATGCCGGAGTTGGCACATTAAAACGGACACCTAAGAAATCTTTTGATTGGTATAAACAAGTCATTGCGACTAATGGAGAAATCCTTTAAAGTATTTAATTTAGAAGAGAAAATCATTAACAATAGTATTCAGTTTTAAGGAGGTTGGGACAAAATGTGCCACCTCTTTTTTGGCGTGAGATGTGCGCAAAGCATTGTCGATAAAAGCGATACTTTCTGGTGCATTGCAAGCAAAGAGAACAATTTTCTAATTGCTACGTCGTTAAACGCTGAAATTTACCTTCTTTCTACATGCTAAACCGGCTAGACAATTTTTCGTTTCTCTGTAAGCTAATTTTCCACCTTTTTCCATATCGCTGTTTACTTCCTTTTTTGCAATCCGTTATTTTGGTCATTATCTAAAAGTCTGCTAAAATGAAGGAGTAAACGAACTAATAAATGAGTGTAAAGGATGTTTTAATGAAGGAAGTTAGATTAATTGCAACAGATATGGATAATACGCTTTTGACGAGCAAAGGAGAATTGCCGCCTAATTTTAAGCAGACGGTTTTTGATTTAGTAGCGACAGGACGTGAGTTTGTGATTGCTAGCGGTCGCCCACTTTATACGCTAAAGTCAATTTTTTACGACTGCCAAGATATGCTCAGCTTGATTGGGGACAATGGTGCTGTTATCTCGCACAAAGGAGAATTGATTGACAAGCGTCTTTTGGCTGTTAAGGATTATCAGGAAATGGTTCATTTTGTGCTTAACCAAACGGACGGTGTGCCAATTATCTGCGGGGTAGATGCTGCGGTGATCGCTAAGGAACATCGGGAATATGAGCCATACTTTAGAAAATTTTATTCTGAGATGATTTTTGTGGACGATTTGACGACCGTTGATGTTAGTGCAAATAAATTCACGATTTTCTTTCCAAATCACGATAGTACGCTTCATTTTGAAAATGTGATAGGACCGGCATTTAGCGTGCGATTTTCAGTTGCAGTCAGTGATGTGATGTGGATTGATATTATGAATGTAGGTGTCAACAAGGGCGTAGCACTTGAAACGCTAGGGAAATACTTAGAGATTTCACCAGCTGAGATGATGGCTTTTGGCGACACATATAATGATATCCAAATGCTTCAGGCGGTCAAATACAGCTATCTAGTCGCAAATGCAGGAGAAGAAATGCGACAATATGCGAAATTTGAAACAGCTTCAAATGATGAATATGGTGTTTTTCAAGTCTTACATCAGCTGCTTGATGAGGAATAAATTGAAATACCTTGATAACAAGTCATGCGTTAGCCTTAAAAGGCAAGCACATGGCTTTTTTGCTTGTTGAAAGCCTTGATTTTGAAAATCATTTAAGTACTAGAAAAATTTACAAAATTTTTACATTTTATTATCAAAAAATTAATATCTTTAAACTATAATATGGTTGCAGTTGAAATGCAGCTGTATTAACCATGCAAATTTAAAAGGAGTTCATAAATGAATAAAAAGTGCTACAAGAGAGTGTTTAGTGTGTTTTTAGCTTTATTGTTACTCACTCAGAGTATGCCAATCACAATTTTTCAGTATGCACAAACGGTTCAAGCCGAACAGGTAACTTCTCCTGCCAGTGAAGAATCAACAACTTCACAAGCAGTGCCGGAAGTGACAACGAATGAGTCAACGGTTCCGCAAACAGCACCAGAAGTAACAACTGAAGCCACAACGACTTCACAAACAACACCGGAAACGGAGGAATCAACCACACTTAGTGAATCGGCACAAAAGATAGCTGTCACCTCAATTATTCCAAGCGAGTTATCAGCTGAGGTGACTGCACCTACGGCGAAGTTTGTAGCCTTGCAGTTTAATGGCAATCCCGTTGATGTCAACACTCGGTCGATTAATGATAATGTGACGAGTATTTCAGGGATTATTGAGCTGAGTGGTGATTCGGTGGAGGATTATGTGTATAAAACTGGCTCAGGTTTACTCAATAGTATCGGGCAATCCGGCTTAAATCTAACAGGTGCTTTCGCCTACTCAATTGTTGATTTAATCGTTGACCCTGTTGAACACAGTAAGCTTCACTTTGAGTTAAGCGGAATTAGCGCTAATTCAGGCGAGGGAACGCTTGGGATAAAGGCGGGCAATAACGTCTATGGTACGACGTTTAACTTTGATTTTACCTTTAATACCGTTAAGCTTAATCTGGCTAATCAAGCCACTCTGTTAGATGCACAGGATACTAATACACCAAGCTATACCGCAATTCTTGATATTGCTGGTGGACATTTGGAGCGTGCGCTGCAAGCTAGTGACTTTACCTTTACTGGTGCGTTTGAATTTGCGGCGATTACTGAAATCTCAGCTGGCAATGTTTCGGGAAGCAGCCAAGTAACTGTGAAATTTAGCAAGCCGGTTAATTACACGCATGGTCGAGCTACACTTGGAACGATTGCAATCAACTCAGGGCTTGCCTATCAGAGTGACGATAGTAAGGTCACTGTCGCCAAAGCAGCCTCACTGAACGATACTTATCAGCCGAAGTTTGA